>JBJTUO010000277.1:0-6608 GCA_046080785.1 Leptolyngbyaceae cyanobacterium
TGCATTGGTCAGAAGCGACTGCGGATGCATTAGCTGCATTGAAGACTGTTATGTTAAATCAATCATGGGATCTCTATTGGCAAAAGCATCAAGTCCTGCCTCTCGCTACTGCCTATTAACCCAGACCTTTTGATCGCCAACTATCTCGTTACGCGAAACGCATGCTGAAGCCTTTATACCACTGCCGTTCAACGCTATATCGGCAATCTGTGGTTTTACCTCTGGTAAATAGCCTCGGTACGTATAGCCTCGAATGAAGGTACTGCGATGACACTCAGAGTTGGGACATTTATAGCGTTGCTTGCTCTCCCCCGATTGACCATGCTTGACAACATCATTACTGCCACAATCTGGACAAAGGAAGGGGGCAAGCACCATCTTGACAACCCCCAGAGAATTTTCCTTGGATTATCCTTTATTTTCACAGGTTTAGCTTACTATCGTCTTAATTGTGAGATCCACTTGTCTATAACACTACCTTAAATTCCTTTAATTTATATTAAGACTGCTAAAACATGCAGTCAGAATACTGTTGGCTAAGTCAACGCTCACCACAATAGGGGGGTGAAAGTTTGCACTGAGATGCCCCTATGTTTATGGTTAATCGATGCATTGAGACTGCCTGTCCAATTCAATACATTCTGGGGTTGATCAGTAGCAAGTGGGCCGTTCCCATTCTGCAAGAGCTGCTCCACGGTAAATGCCGCACTTACGAGTTGTTAGAAGCGCTTCCTGGTATCAGCAGCAAAACCCTAATGGTAAGATTGCGAGAGCTAGAAGCCCACGGTCTGGTCAAACGGGAAATTTTTGCCGAGATTCCGCCCCATGTGGAATACTCTCTGACGGCAAAAGGGCAGGAGCTGCGGCCTGTGCTGGTGGCAATCTATCAATTAGGCAACCAATGGATCACCCAGGGGGATTGTCACTGTCAGGTCACTGCAATCGGTCAACAGTTTGCAGAAACAGGCTGACAAAGGGGGACAAGATGTGAGATAAACCCAATATCGTTAGTCTTATCCCACTTGACAACCATGGATCTCAAGGCGTTAATTCGCGAAGTTCCCGATTTCCCCAAACCTGGCATCCTCTTTCGAGACATTACCACCCTCCTGCGTGACCCAGAGGGGCTACGCTACACCATCGATACCCTGACGGAAGTATGGGGCGATCAGTCGATCGATTATGTCGTGGGGATGGAGTCGCGGGGCTTTATTTTTGGCACGCCTCTGGCCTACCAACTGGGGGCTGGGTTTATCCCGGTGCGCAAACCGGGCAAGCTACCCGCCGCCGTGCATGCGGTGGAGTATGAGTTAGAGTATGGCTCCGATCGCTTGGAGGTTCACCAGGATGCCGTTCACCCATCCTGTCGTGTCTTGATTGTAGATGACCTGTTGGCTACCGGTGGAACCGCCAGTGCCACGGCTAAACTAGTAGAGCAGGCAGGGGCCAACCTGGTCGGGTTTGCCTTTGTCGTTGAGCTGTCTGATCTGAGTGGGCGCAAGCTACTGCCCGATTTGCCCATCACCTCCCTGGTGCAATATTAGCTCGCTGGCCCTATGCTTTTGTCATCCCTTCAACCATTGGTTTCATGACATCCTCCGCTCGTCTCCCGCTTGAGTCTGGTCTGGGTTTGGTCAAGGCGGTGTTCACCAGCGAAGCCTTTGCTTACGTTGTCAAGCGGGTCTTCCAGGCTCTTTTGACCCTGTTGCTCGCCTCCATTCTCTGTTTCATCATTATTCAACTCGCGCCGGGAGATTACCTAGATACCCTGAAAGAAAATCCTAAAATTTCGCCAGAGCGAATTGAGCAATTGCGCAAACAGTTTGGGCTAGATAAGTCTTGGCCAGAGCAATATTTCCTCTGGCTCACCCAGGTCTTAACCCAGGGTAACTTTGGCACCAGCTTTGTCTACAACCGGTCAGTTTCTTCCCTGCTATGGGAGCGGGTACCCGCAACCTTGCAACTGGCGATCGCCGCTCTGGTGGCGACTTGGGCCATCGCTATTCCCCTTGGGATTATTGGAGCCGTCAACCAAAATCGCTGGCTAGACCGGGTACTTCAGGTGATTAGCTATGCTGGCCAGGGGTTTCCTGTTTTCATCACCGCCTTACTGCTGTTAATTTTTGCCCAAAATACTGCGCCCCTGTTTCCGGTGGGCGATCGTACCAGCATTGACTATGACGACCTGACCTTCTTGGGTAAAGTCCTGGACTTGGGATGGCACATGATTTTACCAACGATCGCCCTGAGCATTACGGGGTTTGCTGGGTTACAGCGCATTACCCGTGGCCAATTGCTGGATGTGCTGCGGCAAGATTACATCCAAACGGCCAGAGCTAAAGGGCTCCCAGAAAATAAGGTGATTTATGTCCACGCGCTCCGCAACGCCATTAACCCGCTCATTACCTTGCTGGGCTTTGAGTTTGCCGCCCTCTTGAGTGGTGCCTTTATTACCGAATATTTCTTTAACTGGCCTGGGTTGGGGCGTCTGGTATTGCAAGCGATGCAGGCTCAAGACCTCTATCTGGTGCAGGCCAGTCTGATGATGGGGGCGTTGATGCTGGTGGTCGGTAATCTGCTGGCCGATCTACTGCTAAAAGTCGTTGATCCCCGGATTAAGTTAGAAGACTTAAATTAAAGGATATGGCTGCCCAATATTATCTAGTCCGCGCCCGCATGGATGGCCGCTACCTGACTGCCCATCCCCAGGTGGAGTCAGATTCCCATCACCCCTCTCCCACCTTTCTTCTGCTGTTTCAAGAGCACTACGATGCCCTGAGCTATTTGAATACCCATGCGTCTGGGTTGGCAGATCAATTTGCGGTGGAGTCTATTACCAATGGTCAGGTCGCTGGCTTGCTGGAACGCTGGGGCTTTAACGGGGTAGGGATGGTGCGGGATCCGCTGGTTCCCAGGGTAGAGTTTTTAACCCGTATCTCCAGTTAACAGCCGATCTCCTAGGATAAGATAGCAACCTATCTGCTCCTGTCATCGCTGCCGTTCCCCCTAATCTGTACCTATGCCCCAGACTGCTGACTTTCTTAGCCAACTCAATCCCTCGCAACGGCAAGCTGTAGAACATTACTTTGGGCCACTACTGGTGGTGGCGGGGGCTGGTTCGGGTAAGACCCGCGCCCTCACCTATCGGATTGCCAACCTGGTGCTGACCCATCGGGTCGATCCAGAAAATATTTTCGCGGTGACTTTTACTAACAAGGCCGCCCGGGAGATGAAGGAGCGGATTGAGCGCCTGTTTGCCGATCGGGAAGCCCAGGGTCAGTACGGTAAACCCCTGGAGGCTCTGCCGGGGGATGTGCAGATGCGACTTAAATCAAAAGTCTACAAAACCATTACCAAAGACCTGTGGATTGGCACCTTCCATGCCCTCTGCGCCCGGATTTTGCGCCTGGATATTGAGAAATATCAGGATCGTAACGGTCGCAAATGGACGCGCAACTTCTCGATTTTTGATGAATCTGACGCCCAAAGTTTGATTAAGGATATCGTGGTCAACCAGATGCAACTGGATGACAAGAAATTTGAGCCCAAATCGGTGCGGTTTGCCATCAGCAATGCCAAAAACCAGGGCTGGTCGCCCCAGGATCTGGAAAGAGAGCAGCCCAACTTTCGGGGACGGACGATCGCGGCGGTCTATAGCCGCTACCTGGATGCCCTGGCAGCTAACAATGCCCTAGATTTCGACGATTTGATTTTGATGCCGGTCAAATTGTTTCGTCAGAATGAACAGGTGCGGGCTTACTGGCACAGCCGCTTTCGCCATGTGCTGGTAGATGAATACCAGGACACCAACCGCACCCAGTATGACCTGATCTGCTTGCTGGTCACCAATGGGGAAAACTCCAGGCAATTTGACAACTGGCAACACCGATCGGTGTTTGTTGTGGGAGATGCAGACCAATGCCTGCCGCCCGAAACACAGGTATTAACCCCCCAAGGCTCGGTGCCAATTCAAGATTTACAAATTGGGGATACCGTCCTGGCGACCGGGGGGCAAGCCCACCTGCGCGCCGGCCAGATTACCCATATTCAAAAAGGTTCATTTCAAGGGCCGCTATGGTGCGTTAGGGCAGGAGACCAGTTACTCAAAGGCACTCCCCACCACATTTTATTAGCTCGGATGGTTCCCCTACCAGGGCGATATTATGTTTATTTGATGTATCGGGCCGATCGGGGGTATCGGGTTGGCCTGACGACCGGCCAGAGATCCAACGATTATGGCCGAAAAGAAATTGGATTTAAGGTGCGTGTTGCCCAAGAAAATGCAGACAAACTATGGGTTTTGAAAGTCACAGATAGCTATGAAGAGGCTGCTTACTATGAAGCATACTTTGCAGCTCAGTACGGTTTGCCGACCATGGTGTTCCACTCCTTGGGGCGCAATCTCAAAATTTCGGATGCCTTGATTTTCAAGCTGTTTTCCGAGATTGATACCATTGCCAATGCCCATAGCTTGATGCAAGACCTCTGGCTTCACTCAGATTTTCCCCACTACCGGCCCCAAAATGGTTTGAGACGGCAGACGCTCAACCTCACTATGTTTGGTAATATCCGGTCAGAGCGTGAACCCGTTAAGGCGGATCATCGGGTTCAATGGTCTTCTAACCGAGAGGATGTTGCTACCAATCTGGTCAGCAGTGGCTATCCCGTTAGGCAGGGGAAATCGCCTAACAGTTATCGGTTAGAAACTGCCAGAGCTTCCTATCGCGAAGCTGTTTCACTAGCAAGGTCTGTTGCTGAAGCAGGGCATCTTGAAATTCGGAGACGGGCTCAAATTGATGGTGTTAGCTATGACTTTATGCCGCTTTCCCATCTGCACCCTGGCATGAAAGTACTTGTGGCCCTCAACGACAAGTTGGAAGAGGTTGATGTCAGCGAAGTTTGGCAAGAAAACTACGAAGGGCCTGTTTATGATCTTGAAATTGATCAACGCCATACTTACATCGCCAATGGCGTCCTAGTCCATAATTCCATCTATTCTTTTAGATCCGCAGACTTCACGATCATGATGGATTTTCAGAGTGATTTTGGCGATGGGCTGCCGGATGATGACACCCGCACCATGGTAAAGCTGGAGGAAAACTACCGCTCGACAGAAAACATTCTGGAACTGGCAAACCAGCTCATTGAAAACAATACTGAACGGATTGATAAGGTACTTAGACCCACCCGCAGCAGGGGGGAGCCAACCGTTCTCTATCGGGGTGATGATGAGCAGGCGGAAGCTGAGTTTGTGGCCCAACAAATTCGCCTCCTGGAGGACAAAAACCCAGAATTGCAGTGGGGCGATTTTGCCGTTCTCTATCGCACCAATGCCCAATCGCGGGCGATCGAAGAAATTTTGGTGCGGCGAGACATCCCTTACAAGATTGTGGGGGGGCTGCGCTTCTACGATCGCAGAGAAATTAAGGATGTGTTGGCCTACCTGCGGGCGATCGCCAACCCCTACGATACGGTCAGCCTGCTGCGGGTAATCAATACGCCCCGGCGCGGGGTGGGCAAAACCACGATTGAGAACCTGAATAAGGCGGCCCAAGAGCTGGATGTGCCGTTGTGGGAAATTCTCATGGATGAAACCTCGGTCAAAAACCTGGCTGGGCGATCGGCTAAATCGGTGCTCAGCTTCAGCGGCATCATTCAAAAGTGGCGGGGCGTCTTGGATCAAGTACCGGCCAACGAGATTGTTCAGGGGGTGCTGAATGAGTCAGGTTATGTGCAAGACTTAAAGGAACAAGGAACCGATGAAGCGGAAGACCGTCTGGGCAATGTGCAGGAGTTGTATAATGCTGTGCTCCAGTTTGAAGAAGATAACGAAGATAAAAGCCTGATCGGGTTTCTCTCCAGCGCTTCCCTGGCCTCTGACCTGGATAATTTGCAAGAAGACGAAGCCAAAGTCTCCCTGATGACGCTCCACTCCTCTAAGGGGTTGGAATTTCCCGTTGTCTTTTTGGTTGGTCTGGAGCAGGGCTTGTTTCCCAGCTACCGATCGCTAGATGACCCCGCCGCCATTGAAGAAGAACGCCGTCTCTTTTATGTCGGCATTACCCGCGCCCAGGAGCAATTGTTTCTCTCCTACGTCCGGGAGCGTCGACTCTACGGCTCCCGTGAACCGGCCAGCCCTTCCCTGTTTTTGGCAGAGTTACCGAAAGATCTAATCCAAACCAACGGGGCTAAGCTCCCCCAAAAATGGACGACCCCAGCGGCCCAGGCAAAACGCAGGTCATCCAAGGACTCTGAACAAATCACTATCGCCCCTAACCAGAGTTGGAGTGTGGGCGATCGAGTGATTCACACCCAATTTGGCCCCGGTCAGGTCACCCATATCTTTGGGGAAGGTAAAAAGCTGTGCCTTGCCATCAAGTTTCCCGACACCGGCCAAAAAATCATTGACCCCAAACTTACCCCCCTCAAGCGAGTCGAGGAATAGAAGTTAAACTTATGAGAAGTATAACCCACGATTCGCGTAAACGCTATAGCTAGAGTCTGCCTTAAAGTTTTTGGCTGCATATAGCGTATAACTTAAAATTATGACGCTAGCTGTAGCCATCAAGTTTTCTTGAAACACTACAGATTGTGTTAACGCGAATGGA
>JBJTUO010000278.1:0-3393 GCA_046080785.1 Leptolyngbyaceae cyanobacterium
TACGATCAGGATTTATTCACTACGAAGGGCCGTAATGGGCGTAAGACGGGCAGCTTTTTGGGCTGGATAGGCCCCAAAGAAAACCCCGATCGCTAAGCACACTGCCAGTGAAATGATGACAGAATCCATAGCAATGCCAGTCTGCCAGCCCAGGGCCAGGTTAATCAAGACTGAAGCCCCGACCCCCAGGAGAATCCCCAACATCCCACCCGTCAGAGACAACACAATGGATTCGATCAAGAATTGCCACAAAATATCGCTAGACCGCGCCCCAATGGCCCGACGAATACCAATTTCGCGGGTGCGTTCAGTAACGGAAACAAACATGATATTCATGATGCCAATGCCGCCGACCACCAGGGAGATCGCCGCTGAACCGCCCAAAAGCGCGGTAAAAATGGCAGAAACCGCATTGGAAGCACTGACCAAATCGGCCTGGTTGCGGACAATGAAGTCATCGCTGCGGGGTGGCACAATCTGATGGCGCAGTCTCAGCAGGTTAGTGATTTGAAACTGGGCCGCATTCATCAGATCTGGGCTTTTGGCGGAGACCGCAATGTTATTCACTGAGATCCCTTTGAGGGAATTGACCCCAACAATGCGACTGGCCATGGTCGTCAAGGGAATCAAAACCTGATCATCCTGATCGCGGAATGGGCTGCTGCCCTTGTATTCCAGCGTACCAATAATGAGGAATTCTTCTCCCTGAATGCGAATGGTTTGTCCGAGAGCGCTATTGGCGGTCAGGCCCAGGTTCTCCACAACAGTTTGCCCCAACACCGCCACCCGGGCAGCTTGCTCTAGTTCGGCCTGGTTAAAAAAACGGCCCGTCAGGGGTAGAAAATCCCGCACCTGGACGTGGGCAGGGGTAGTGCCCACAATAAAGGAGTTGGTATTGAATTCTGATCGCACTACTTGCGCCCTGGTATTCAATACTGGTGCGACGGCGCTGACCGCTGAGCAGGTACTGGCAATGGCCTGGGCGTCTTCCCAGGTTAAAGTGGTAGCAGAACCAGCCCCTTGTGAGGCCGGGCCACCGGTGAGGGCCACCCCACTCTGGACAAAAATCAGGTTAGAGCCCAGGGACTTGAGCTGACGTTCGGTCTGGGCCTGGGCACCCCGGCCAATGGTGACCATGGCAATGACGGCAGCAATTCCAATGATGACCCCCAGCATGGTGAGGATCGATCGCAACTTATTGGCCAGTAAGGAAGACCAGGCCAGACCAATGGTTTCAACCAGGTCTAATCGCCGAAGATGCTGACTGGCTTGGGGCGTGACCGGTTGTCTGGTAGATCGGTTCAGGAGTTTCATGGGTTGACACTGGAGTAAATCAAAGGGGACTAGCGGGGTAGACGGCCGCCGCCGCCAGGCGGGCCAAAGGGTGAAGTTCTGACGGGTTTATTGTTAGGTTGGCGCTGCCCTGGAAAGGTAATGAACACCCGATCGCCCTCTGTTAAGCCACTTAATACCTGCGTCTGGGTGCCGACGGTGGCACCGACCTTAATCGGTTGAAACTCTGACTGACCCCCTGGCTTGAGCAGATAAACCCCCATCCCTTCTGCCTGGCTGACGATCGCAGTCGTCGGAATCATCAGCGCCCCTGTATAGTCTTTGACCCGGAAGTTTGCGGTCAGGTTCATGCCAGATTTAAGCCGATGTTGAGAGTCATCTAAAATCCGAATTCTCACCTGGAAGCTGGTGACATTTTGCACCACGATCGATTCTGGGGCCACCAGACGGACTCGTCCCTGAAAGATCCGATCGGGGTAGGCGTCTACTCGTAATTCCACCATTTGCCCAGGGTAGATCTTCCCCACATCGGTTTCTGCCACATTGGCGATGGCTTCCAGGTCGCTGGCAATGGCCAGAATTGAAGAAGAAGTCGCTGAACTGGTGGCACTGGCTGAAGTCGTCGGAGTGACAAAGGCTCCCACATCCGCATACTTTTGGGTGACCATCCCTGAAAATGGGGCCCGGATGGTTGTGTCGTTGAGTTGGGTCTGGATGGTCTTCAGGGCACCACGGGCTTGTATGACCTGGGCCTGGGCGGCATCGATGTCTTCTGGGCGAGCACCCACCCGCAGCAAGTCGAGTTGTTGCTGCAACGCACTGATGCGGGCTTGAGCCGCCTGGTATTGAGAACGGCTGCTGTCGAGGGCATTGCGGCTGATCGCCCCCTTGCCATAGAGAGCGTTATTGCTGTCATAGGTTGAGCGAATGGCAATCATTTGGGCCTGAGCTTCCCGCAAATTTTGTTCTGCCTGTTTAATTTCTTGGGGCCGATTGCCGGCCTGCAGCCTCCGCAGGTTGGCCTCCGCCGCTGCCAGCCCTCCCTGGGCTTGCATCTCTTGGCCCAGAAGACTGGTGTTATCCATTTGAGCCAAAACCTGGCCAGCTTTAACTATATCCCCCTGGTCAACGTAGAGTTGGGCTACCCGACCTGGTTGCTTGGGGCTGATGTTGACCGGTGTGATTGGTTTGATTGCCCCTGTTGCTGAAACCTTGATCGTTACATCCTGCCGAACTACGGCAGCAGTCTGGTTTTCTTGGGCCGTCTGTTTAGCCTGTTGCTGCGATCGCTGCCAGACAGACCAGCCGCCTATACCAGCGGTGACCAGCACCAATGGAGCCAGTATCAACCCGATTCGAGGCCAGGAAGGTACTTTCAAAAGAGAGGGCATACTCGTTCAGGGGGCTGGGGAAATGTGGTGAACCAGGCGATGGGTATGGCCGTACCCTAGAGAGGATGGTCAGGGGAGGGGGTGATCTAACTCAAATGCTATCAAAGTCTACGAGTTCTATAATATTCTGCGATCGCCCAGGTTCAACATTGGCTTTTCTCCAGATCCCACAGGCGAATACGGCAATCCCAGGAATTCGGCTTCTTTGATGCGAGACCTGATAGCTGATGGCAAGTAGCAAGCTGAAAGGTTTTTACTGAGGTTATATTGCCCCCCATAACCTTAAGATTTGGATGGAGATCACCCGCTGCGCAAGAGTTGTTCTTCAGGAGGTCACAATGACAGACGAATCCCAACGCCAGCTTGAAATTTATCTGCAGGAATACGGCAAGTTAAAAGATGAACAGAAGGCCCGAATTGGATATCGCGATAATTTACTGTATTTAACCCTGGGACTCTTTGGAGGAGTTGTCACCTTTTCCTTAGGTGAAAAAGGTAGCCCTTATGCGCTGCTTGTCTTGCCCTGGATTAGTCTGATTTTAGGTTGGGCCTATCTGGTGAATGATGAAAAGATCACCGCGATCGGTCGTTATATTCGGTACACCCTGGTGGAGAAAATTGCAGTCCTGTCTGGTGGGGCGGATACTGAATCTATTTTTGGCTGGGAAATTGCCCATAGAATCGATCTGCGGCGGCACCGGCGCAAGAT
>JBJTUO010000279.1:0-3044 GCA_046080785.1 Leptolyngbyaceae cyanobacterium
TGAAATGCCAGCTCTGGCCTGACCTGTTCTGAGGTGGTGATGTCTTGAGCGGTAAATAAGGATTGCATCTCGGCAAAGTTCTGTTGCCCGGTTTGCCGATGACGACCATAGAAGGTAATGTGATTTTGTCCATCGGGGGACTGGACAAAGGTGTCGTGAAACTCTTGAAAGAGTTGAGTAAACTCAGTGGAGGATAACACTTTATTTTTCTCTGAATCACGAACGGTTTTAACGATCTCCTTCGCGTCCAAGCTATCCAGATCGATGGAAGTTGACGCTAAAGACCAAATCCCGCGTGATGAATTTTGCAAAAGCCCGTACTTTTTCAAGTAAGTACGGCTCCAGGCAAGCCGATACTCAACCTCGCTTTGTGAAGTATTTCCATGCGGAATCTCTAGCACCTTGTCAGGCAGGTTGAGAATTTGCACTACCTTGTCGTAAATTTCTTCTGTTGTCCCAGACCCACCCAACATCTGTAGAGCCTGAATGGTCGGTAGGAGCATCGTGTCAAATGTTGGAACAGAGGAGGCCGATCGCTTCATTGTAAAAATACTGATTGAGAACCTGTAGTACCGTAATTATTAAGCTCATAGCTCAGCCTCGAATAGGGGCTTTACTCCAAACGCGAAGTTCTCCCCGATCGCCTGAACAGATCAAAACATTGCCGTTAGAACTCATTGCGATCGGGCCATTACCGGGTAGCGTCCACAGATGCTTAAGATCAAGGCTGCCATTGCCCTCTGAGAAGACCTGCCAAAATTTAACCGTGCCATCTTTGCTACTGCTAACCAGCATGCTTCCATCCTGGCTAAAAACGAGATGACTGACCCCATCATGATGGCCTTCCAAAGTCTGCAAATACCGACCAGTAGAGAGGCCCCAAAACCGGATCGTAGAATCTGCACTCCCACTGACAGCAAACTGCTCCCCTGGATGGATAGCAACGCAATTAACCGGGGCGGCATGCCCAGTCAGAACCAAAGGGGCTGCCCAACCCATTAAATTCCATAGTCTGACGGTTTTATCAATGCTGCCGCTGACCAATGTTGCCCCATCTTGAGTCAGAGCAACAGCCAAGACCGTATCGGAGTGCCCCAACAAGGTTCGTTTGAATTTCTCCAATTTAGACCCTGGCTCACATCTCCAGACCCGAATGGTGTGATCTGCACTGCCACTGCCTAAGGTTTTGCCATCCCCACTGATTGCGATCGCATAGATCATGCCATCATGACTGTGAAGAGAACCGGATTTGAAAAATGAATCAAAAAGCGATTTGTCATCCAGTTTCCAGCTTGAGATCACTTGACTTAACCCAGCCCCCGTTAACAGTTTGCCATCAGGACTGATCGCGATCGACAGCATGATATCCGGTTGTGCCCAGGTATAGAGGCGATTGCCTGTGTTTAAATCCCAAAGGGCGATCGTTTTATCATCAGCACTACTCGCAACGGTTTGATTGTTAGGGCTGATTACAATTGAGTTAACAAGGCTTGTGTGATGCTTCAGGGTATGCACTTTTATCCAGACTGCTTCACCTACACTGGGTAGAGATAGGGAATCGGCCAAACGCAAGAAACCTGTGTTTGCCTGCAATTGCGTTTGTCTTTGCAGTTCTTCCTTCATCCTGAGCACGTCATCTTCTGCCTCAAGCAAGAGGAAATCTCGCTTTAGTTTTTCATCCCGCAAAAAGCTGTCTAACTCCAACTCCAACAACGCTTCTATGTAAGCCTCCTGCCAGCAGACCTTCTCTTCCATGCGGGCAAATACTTGAGCGTGAGATTCTTTCGGCCCTTGATCTAACAATTTCACGGCACCATAGGCACCTAGCCCAACCACACCGCCCAGTCCGGCCATCGCACCTAAACCCAGACCAACGGCCCCAAACCCGCCCGCTAACCCGACACCGCCAATACTCAGGTAAACCCCAGTTCCACCAAGTGCCCCCAGGCCGATCGCACCGACAGCCGTTGCATCCCCATCACTGAGCGATCGATAAGCCCCATAAACTGCCGAGCCTGCAATGGCCCCAACCCCCGCCATTGGGACGGCACCCAGGGCAACCCCCGAACCTGCTGCAACTAACCCCAGGTTGCCAACCGATTGAGACGCGAAGACGCCTATTGCCCCTCCTGCAGTGGGAAATAAAACTCCATTTTTAGGATTTGATGCCATTGCTAGCAGCCTTGGTGCGTTAGGAAAAGATTTGAGAACCAGTCAGTTGGCTTGGATGGATGTACTGTGAGTACATAAATAGGCTGGTTTGCACAACTGTACACCCCTTAACGAACCAGATCAGGATCAACCCTGCTCAAATAGTTTTGGAACACCTGCTGAGCAGTCTTATGATCACCTTCTGGAGTCATATCGCACAGCCACCAAAGAAGACTGCTTTGATAACATCTTGGCTGATCGGTGGCAATCAATCGAGCAAGATGCTCACAATTCCAGCCCGGTAAGGTGTAATTCCAATCGGCAAAAGCACAAAGAGCGTGTTTAAGACGCTTAATCGTTTGATCTGGCGGAAAAGCAAGGTGGTCAATCCCAACAACAAACTTTGCTGCACTCCGCTCAAAAGCACCTAGCCCCTGACCTGTATCAAAAATATGAGTATCAGACAAGCCAATCCCATAATGCCAGAATGGGTCAAATGGATTTTGCCAATTAAGCAGTTTCCCGTATCGACTGCTTGCAGGATTAACCAGCAAGTCAATAGCTTTTATCGTCTTTTCAATTTGTTCAGAAGATAAGGGCATAAGCAAGAAATATTATGCTTTGAAAATTAAAACTTTTGATATAATTTTAACATTTAAACCCTGACTAGAACCTCTGGGCTACAAGCCCAACAAAAAATTCATGAAGATGTGAAGCCTCAACAAATATAGGTAAAACCGAGCAGCTAGATGGGGTTTCGGCTCCGCTCAACACCAATCTACGTCAAAACTTTTATCAGTCAATCAGCTTTCATACAAGTTACTGCCTAAGCAATTTAGAACTCATATAATATTTCTTGTATAAAAAATTAACATGGACTGACAAGAACAATA
>JBJTUO010000280.1:0-10406 GCA_046080785.1 Leptolyngbyaceae cyanobacterium
CCGCATCAAACCAAAAATTAATACTCTGCGGTGGGTCATCACGCGGAGTCTAAACAACGCATAGGGAGGCGATGGGGTTGCCCAGCCTGTGAACTGTGTAGCCGAAAACTTGGAAGCCCGCGCTGTATTGCTTGCAATCAGAGTCGGGTAAGCAAGCTAGTAGGATATGTCACGACAAGGTTAATTGAGTAAATGCCGAGGTTAGCTAGATGTTCTGAATCGCCTGCGCCGTTGCACATGGTTACAGCTATACGTTAAATTTAATTAACAATTGATCACAAGATTCCAAAGCAAGCTTATAGAGGCATCATCAGACAGGGGGTTGCTGGTTTTACGTATGGAAAAATTGCTGTATGCTCGAAACCTCGTTTCGATTCATACTGCTTTTCAGCAACGCCTGAGATCGTGATGGGTAGGTTTGCATTAGACAGACTGTTAAGATCTAGAAACGGGTGATTTTCAAGTATAGAGGGCGCTAGTTTATGAAATTCTCCTGGAGAATGCTTGTCTTGTGGGCCTTACCAGCCCTAGTTATCGGGTTCTTCCTCTGGCAGGGGTCGCAGATGTCATCCCCCGTCAATATGGGTAAAAATGCAGCCAGCACTCGTATGACCTACGGGCGTTTCTTAGAGTATCTGGATGCCAAACGAGTCGTGAATGTGGATTTTTATGATGAAGGGCGCACGGCGATCGTAGAAGCTGTTGACCCTGAGTTAGACAATCGCCTGCAACGATTGCGGGTTGATCTGCCGGGCAATGCGCCAGAGCTGATTACTCGTCTGAGAGCGTCTAAAATTAGCTTTGATTCTCACCCCGCTCGCAATGACGGCGCGATCTGGAGTCTGCTGGGCAATCTGATTTTCCCCCTACTGCTGTTGGGGGGGCTGTTCTTCCTCTTCCGGCGCTCCGGTAATGTGCCTGGTGGCCCAGGTCAAGCCATGAGCTTTGGCAAGTCCCGCGCCCGCTTTCAAATGGAGGCCAAAACGGGGGTCACCTTTGATGATGTGGCAGGCATTGACGAAGCCAAGGAAGAACTGCAAGAGGTCGTGACCTTCTTGAAAAAGCCAGAACGGTTTACCGCTGTCGGTGCCCGCATTCCTAAAGGGGTGCTGTTGGTTGGCCCTCCCGGTACCGGAAAAACGCTGTTAGCCAAGGCGATCGCTGGTGAGGCCGGGGTGCCCTTCTTTTCTATCTCCGGTTCTGAATTTGTGGAAATGTTTGTTGGGGTAGGGGCTTCCCGGGTTCGGGATCTATTCAAAAAGGCCAAAGAGAATGCTCCCTGCATCGTCTTTATCGATGAAATTGATGCTGTGGGTCGGCAACGGGGCGCTGGCATTGGCGGTGGTAATGATGAACGAGAGCAAACCCTCAACCAACTCTTGACCGAGATGGATGGATTTGAGGGCAATACGGGCGTCATCATCATCGCAGCGACTAACCGCCCTGATGTACTCGATGCGGCGCTCTTGCGTCCCGGTCGATTTGACCGTCAGGTCATGGTGGATGCTCCCGACATCAAAGGTCGCCTGGAGGTGTTAGAAGTTCATGCTCGCAACAAAAAGCTGGCACCCGAAGTTTCCCTCGATGCGATCGCCCGTCGTACTCCTGGTTTTTCTGGGGCAGACCTGTCTAATCTCCTGAATGAAGCGGCCATTCTCACGGCCCGCCGCCGTAAAGAGGCCATCACCATGCTGGAGATTGACGATGCGGTGGATCGGGTCATCGCTGGTATGGAAGGGACTCCCCTGGTGGATAGCAAGAGCAAACGCCTGATTGCCTACCACGAAGTTGGTCATGCCATCATTGGCACCCTGGTTAAAGAACATGACCCTGTCCAGAAGGTAACCCTTGTTCCCCGTGGTCAGGCCCGTGGTTTGACCTGGTTTACCCCCAACGAGGAGCAGAGCTTGATTTCTCGCTCTCAAATTATGGCCCGGATCATGGGAGCTCTCGGCGGTCGTGCCGCTGAAGAAATTATCTTTGGCGATGCGGAGGTGACCACCGGGGCAGGCAATGACCTGCAACAGGTGAGCAATATGGCCCGTCAAATGGTAACTCGGTTTGGCATGTCAGATTTAGGGCCGGTTTCCCTTGAAAGTCAATCTGGGGAAGTTTTCTTAGGGCGTGATTGGTTTTCCCGATCCGATTATTCTGAAGAAATTGCCTCTCGCATTGATGGCCAGGTGCGCTCAATTGTGGAACACTGCTACGACGAAACCCGCCGCATTATTCGCGAGAACCGCACAGTGATTGACCGGCTTGTCGATTTGTTAGTTGAACGAGAAACTATTGATGGTGACGAGTTCCGCCGAATCGTGGCTGAGTATACAGATGTGCCTGAAAAAGAGCAGTACATTCCTCAACTATAATCTCAAAACTCTCAGTAAATGATGGAACCGGGGGCACCTTCCCCCGGTTTTTATTTAGTTGGGACGACAGGGACTGAACGATCGCCGATGCTGGCGGCACAAACCAAACTGGTAGATGGCCTGACGATGGGCAGGAGTGCCGTAGCCTTTATTGCTGGCTAATTGGTATTGGGGGTATCTCCGATCTAGACGGCTGATCAACTGATCTCGCCACACCTTTGCCAAGATACTGGCGGCAGCGATGGATAGCAAGCGTTGGTCGCCTTTAACCACCGTTTGTTGGGGATAGCCCAGGTCAGGAATTCGTTGATTACCATCCACTAAACACAGTCGGGGCGATACGGATAGGCGCAAAATTGCCCGTTTCATTGCTAACAACGAAGCCTGTAAGATATTGAGCCGGTCAATTTCATAAACCGAGGCGTAAGCAATCTGGAAGGCGATCGCCGACGCTCGAATTTCTCTGGCTAATTCAACCCGTTGACCAGCAGAAAGCAGCTTACTGTCGGTTACTCCAACCGCTTGCAAGTTTGGAGCAGCCCGCTCCGGCAAAATCACTGCTGCTGCGACCACTGGGCCAAACAAGGCACCCCTGCCGACTTCATCTACACCTGCAATGACCGATAGCTCAGGGGTAAATATGCAATCTGGTAAGGCGAGTTGGGTCGCGACATTTTTTGGAGCTTTAGTCATTCCTAAACTCAGTCATCCATCGTTGCCGAAGATCGCCGCCGCCGCCGTCGAGTGACCGGATGACTGCCGTTTTCTGCCTCGTCTGCTTGATCGACATCAGACACCACTACGTCTTCCCCCTCAATTAAGGTGGCAAAGGCGTTCATCGGTTCTTTCTCAAACTCAGCCCCATTATCGATGGGGTCCTGATCGCCAACCTCCGCTTCGATCGCCCCGCTTGCTCCAATCACCGTCGCTGCAACCGTTGACTCAGGTGGAGCCTCACCGGGTAGGAAGATGTTAATGCGAGTATTGCGGGGATTTTTGACCTCTCGATTGGCCAAAATTAAGGGAGAAATCCCCATCCAGGCATAAACATCCTGCTCTTCAGGGGTCATCTCCACGGCAATGACCTCTGGTGGCTCGATGGGGGGGCGTTGATCACGCGGTCTGCTGCGTCGCTCTTCTGGGATTGAGGGTGTTGGAGTCAGCCCTGGGCCCCCGGCATACTCCAGTGCGGGAGTGATTTCGCCAGTTTCCAGAATGGCACCGTCGCGCACATTGCTGCGGTCTCGGCCTCGGCCTCGACCCCGTTCCGGACGGCCCCCTCGCGCAGAACGAGGGAAGGATTCCGTTCCAGTGCCAAGCTCTCCATCGCTTGGCTCCATGCCTCGTGCAGCAGGTAGAGGGCGTCCCTTACTGACTTCCTCTAGACGGCGGCGACGACGACGGGTCGCCCCGCCCACATCCTGGTAGCTAGGATGGCTAAGGGTCAGTTCTTCTAGATGGTCATCCTCTCCCTCTTCGCTCCGGTCTTCCCAAAAGCCGCGTATATCAGCCGTCCGCTGTTCCCTCAGGGTGACTGCTGCTGGCCGTTCAACGGGTTCTCCCCCCTCCGTCTCAGTTTCACCGGGCAGATGCACTAGGTGACCTAAGCCACCGCAACTGGGGCAGGGGCGTCCAAATAGCTCGTAAATGTTCTTACCCTGTCGTTTTCGGGTCAACTCTACCAGCCCCAGCTCACTTAATTGGGCAATTTGGGGACGGGCTTTGTCAGCTCGCAGGGCTTTATTAAAATGCTCTAGTAACTGCAACTGATCCCGACGAGAATCCATATCAATGAAGTCTACAATGATCACCCCTGCAATGTTGCGTAATCGCAGTTGTCGGGCAATTTCTGTGGCAGCTTCACAATTTGTCCAGAGCACGGTTTCTCTGGCAGTGGCCGATCGGGTAAAGGATCCAGAGTTAACATCAATAACGGTCAACGCTTCAGTGCGCTCAATAATAATATAGCCGCCTGAAGGCAGATCCACTCTGGGTTTGAGGGCTTCTCGAATGGCTGCATTCACCCGGAAGTATTCCAGAACTGGAATCCGATCACGGTGTTGATCAATTAAAACCCCGGTTGAAAGCTTGCTGCCTCCCCAAGTGGTTAGCTGTTGTTTGACCCGCTTTAGGCCCGTGGGAGAATCCACCACGATACGATTGACATCGGCACTGTAGACATCTCGTAATACCCGTTGGATAAAATCATCATCTCGATTTAAAAGTGCTGGGGCGCGGGTCGTCGCCGTCTCCTGCTGCACTTCTTCCCATTGACGTTGCAGCGCTTCCAGGTCTTCGATGATGGCGTCTTCTGGCATGCCATCGGCCTCAGTTCTCACCACAACCCCCATACCTGCGGGTTTAATCAAAATCGCCAACGCCCGCAAGCGATTACGCTCATTTTCATTGCGAATGCGGCGGGAGAGATTGACGCCCCGACCGTAGGGCATCAGCACCAGGTAGCGCCCCGGTAATGAAATATTGCCTGTGAGGCGTGGCCCCTTATTACCCGTAGGCTCTTTCATCACCTGAACCAGCACCTTTTGTTGGGGAGCTAAAAGCTCAGTGATGGAGCCAGCAGCCCGACGCAGTTTGAGGGGGCCCAGGTCAGAGACATGGATAAAACCATTCCGTTCGCTATCGCCGATATTGACAAAAGCAGCATCAATACCCGGTAGCACGTTTTCAACAATGCCTAGATAAATATCACTGACCTGATGGGTCCCCTGGGCAACAATTAATTCTTGAATCTGGTCTTCTGAAAAAACAGCAGCGATGCGGTGCTGCTCGGCAATAATAATTTGCTTCGGCATTCAATTTCCTCAAAATCCTCAATGGCGGAAGCCTGGGAAATGGTAACGGCTCTCGCACCCACCTCAATCACCGGAGCCGGTATCACCCGGCAGCCAGGAAGCTATCTCAACCCGGAGATGAAAAACTCTCAACCC
Source organism: Leptolyngbyaceae cyanobacterium (assembly GCA_046080785.1). Taxonomy (GTDB): domain Bacteria; phylum Cyanobacteriota; class Cyanobacteriia; order Leptolyngbyales; family Leptolyngbyaceae; genus JBJTUO01. The sequence goes on from JBJTUO010000280.1 coordinate 5,318, forward strand.
ACGGCGGTTAAATCATACTCAAAAACCGCTGAATCAGAACTTGCTACACCAAAAATGTCCACAAACAGGGACTATCTGCATAACGCCAGGAAGAAATTTGATGGCAAGCTGTATTAACAACGCAAGTTGCAAGGTTCAACGGCACCAGTACGGAACTTCAATCCGCTACAGCTTCCTTTGTGTGCATTATAACCTGCCTTGATTTTTGTGTACCAAAATTCAAGAATCGTTGATATTCGCCCTTGTTCTCATCAACTCAGACTTGCCCGACAAAGACCCGTTCAGCAGGACCAGTCATATATAGATGGTTGTCTGTTTCACACCAGTCAATTTCCAGTGGGCCGCCGGGCAGTTCTACAGTTGCTTTGCGATCGCTCTGGTTTGTTAGGACAGCGGCGACCAGGGAGGCGCAGGCCCCAGTACCACAGGCCAGGGTAATACCGGCCCCTCGTTCCCACACTCGCATTTTTAAGTAATCAGGCCGGACAACCTCAATAAATTCCGTATTGGTGCGTCTGGGAAAAACGGCATGGTGCTCAAACTGAGGCCCGATTTGATCGAGGGCAAGGGTGGCCACATCTTCAACAAAGGTCAGGCAATGAGGATTACCCATGCTGACGCAGGTAACCGACCAGGTCTGGCCTGCAACCTCAAGGGGCTGGTTAATCACCCTTTGATCCGCTGGTCTCAGCGTCGTGGGAATTTCTGCTGCCAGCAGGCGAGGCTCTCCCATATCTACGGTCACGAGCCCATTTGATTCTAACCGGGGAGTGATGACGCCGGCCAGGGTATGGATTTGGTAAGCGCGGGGCTCTGTAACCCCTTCCAGATCGGCAAGAAAGCGAGCCAGACAACGAATGCCATTACCACACATTTCGGGTTCAGAGCCATCGCTATTAAAAATCCGCATGGTGTAATCGGTTTGGCCTGTTCCTGGGAGGGCAAAGATCACCCCATCAGCCCCGATGCCAAAGTGGCGATCGCACCAGTGAATGGCGTCGTCTGGGGTCAGCTTTGGGTCAAAAGACTCCCGATTGTCAATCAAGATAAAGTCGTTGCCCAGGCCATGATACTTAGAAAATGAAACAGTCATGGGTAAAAATGAACCATTACTTAACGTGAAACCAAAAATCTCCCAATAAAATCGTTTCCCATTGCCGCCAACCCTCTAAACTGTAAGCTGGCGTACCCCCCGGCTGTCGCCGTCCCCCTTATAAAGGGGACTACAGGGGTTGCATTCAATCGCGTCGAGCTACCTGCCCCCGGCTGTCGCCGTCCCCCTGATAAAGGGGACTACAGGGGTTGTATTCAATCGCGTCGAGCTACCTGCCCCCGGCTGTCGCCGTCCCCGCGCTTCGCGCCGCTGCGCTAGAACAAAGGGGAACTACAGGAAGCGTATTCCATAACGTCCAACTCCTTATCAGAATAACCGCCATGACTGCAGAATTAGAAACCGGCTTACCCAGTTTTCGCCAGGTGCAAACCCTGATCCGAGACAACTCAGAAGTTGAACTCAAACTGATCACTGGCGACCTGCTGCACGGTAAGATTCGTTGGCAAGATTCCCATTGTATTGGCTTGACCGACCAGTATGATCAACCCACCATTGTCTGGAGGCATTCCTTAGCTTATCTAAAGCCCAGGCTCTAATTCTTTTAAGGGATGCTCTGACGATAACAGCTCTCTGACGGGCTCAGCCAGACTGACCGCTGCAATTGGCAGGGGCAAAGGGGCGCTACTCTTCAAGGGGTCTGGCACAAGCCAACGGCTGGCCTGACTGAGAGAATAAAAGCCACCACAGAGCAGCAGCCGATCGCCCGCCTGGAGATCGCTGGCCCCATCGGGAAACCCAATAAATTTACCTTCCCGGCGAATTGCCTGCACCAGTACACCAAACTGACGCCGAATATGTAACTCTGACAGAGTCTTACCCACTGCCGGGCTATCTTCTGGTAACAGAAGCCACTGACAGGAGGCATTTTCGGTGGGAACTGCGGCCTTCCCCTTGGCCAACTCATCAAAGGCAGTCAGCTCATCCGACGCCCCCACCAGCAGCACCCGATCGCCGGTTTGCAAAACCGTCTTGCTGTTTGGGTAGTCTACCTCTTCTCCCGTAGCCCGCTGAATCGCCATGAGACTGATACCCGTGAGCTGCCGCAGGTGGGTTTCTTCTAAGGTCATACCCACCAGCGGTGATTCTGCCGGTAAGGCATACCAGCGATTGCTCAAGTCTTGTGTGGCCTGCTTCAGCTCTTTTGAAACCTGGGAAGAAGACCGCTCTGGTTGTAAATCCAGGTAATGGGAACTGCGAATTTGCTGCATATCGCGCTGAATCACAGGCAGAGGCACACCCAGACCGGTGAGCAGGTGAGACGACAACTCCAGACTAGCTTCAAATTCTGGTTGCACGACCTCGCGCGCCCCCAATTGATAGAGCAACTCAATATCCTTATCGTGATTGGCTCGCACGACCACATCTAAATCTGGCACGAGCTCCAAAGCCCGTTTTAAACTAAGGCGGGTACTCATGGGGTCAGGCAAGGAAATCGCCATACCCTTGGCAGCTTCTACCCCGGCTTTTTCCAGCACATGTAGGCTGCAAGCATTTCCATAAATATAAGGAATGCCTAATTGCCGCAATTCTTGAATCTGGCGTTCAGATTGGTCAATTACAAGCACTGGATAACCATGGGCCTGCAAAACCTGAAGAATGTTGCGGCCCACCCCCCCGTAGCCACAGATCACGACATGATTTTGGGTCGGTAACTCTTCTGAAATATCGAGGGGAAACTCTGTGCGGTCTAGGTAGGGCTTGAGCCAGGAAATTGTTTCTAGCCAGGCAAACAGTTGGGGAACCAGCCGCAGCACAAAGGGGGTAATCACCAGGGTGACAGCGGTGGTGCCTAATATCAGCAAATAAACCTGACGGGATACCAGCCCCAGGGTTTGCCCTTCACTGGCCAAGACAAAGGAAAATTCTCCAATTTGGGCTAATCCTAATCCTGTAATCAGAGCTGTTTTAAGGGGATAGCGAAACAGCATGACCAGGGGTGTCACAATTAAAAACTTACCGATCAACACCAGCGTCACCAGCCCCAGGATCAGTTCCAAATTATTCCACAGGAATATCGGATCGATCAGCATGCCGATCGCCGCAAAGAAGAGGGATGCAAAAATATCCCGCAGTGGCTCCACGTAGGTTAAGGTCTGGTCTGCGTACTCTACCTCAGAGATCATCAAACCTGCAACAAAGGCACCCATCTCAATCGACAGACCCATCTGCTCCGTTAGCAGAGCAATCCCCAGGCACAATGCCACAACTCCAAGCAAAAATAACTCCCGACTTTCTGTGCGGGCTAGCAGCCGCAGCAGGCGGGGAATCACCCAGATACCAGCGATAATAGCCCCCAGAGCAAAGATCCCGGTTTGCAATAAGGCCCAGCCGATCGCCAGTCCAATTTCTTCGGGGGGTTTATCGAGAGCGGGCAAGACAGCCAGCATCAGCCCTAGGGCTAAATCTTGAATCACCAGGATACCGAGCATCACCTGCCCATGGGGTGTCCCAGTCTCACTCCGCTCCATCAAGGACTTGAGCACGACTGCGGTAGAGGACAGAGACAAAATTGCACCCAGAAAAACGCCCTGAGCCGGGGAAGACACCCACCCGACTGCGAGAGAAACCAGGGCGGTAATCGCAATTGTCAGGGCAATTTGTAGACCTCCACCGCCCAAACTGATGCGCTTCACCTTATTTAATTCGGAGAAGGAAAACTCTACCCCCAGGGCAAATAAAAGAAATGCCACACCAAACTGTGCCAAGGTCTCCACTTGCACCAGTTCTTTAATCAGCCCCAGGCCAGCTGGCCCCACAACCATGCCAGCGAGCAGATATCCCAACAATACTGGCTGTTTTAGAAGGGCCGCGAACAGACCTCCAGCCGCAGCCGCAGCCAGAACGGTTACCAGATCAAGAATTAGTCTAAAATCTTCTTGCACAGGGTGATTCAGTTTTATGAAAAAGGTTTACAGTCTCTAACATTTAGCATACAAAGTTTTGCAGGTGGTCGGAGTACCTTCTGCCAAGTTTTTTCCAATTCCGCCAAAATTGGGGGAGTTTTAGGAATCAACCGACCCTTGTAACGACTTAGATGTAAATCAGTAGCAAACCTGCCCTCATGACCCAACCCCTCTCTTGCCTGCGGCTTCGCGCCAGAGCAACAGCCCCTATCAAGTCAACCGTCAGTAGCAACAGCAGTCGATAATAGAAGTATGGCAATTACTCCCGACGCTCTGTTTCAGTGCAAACAAGACCATCGCCCCATCGTCATGCTCACCGCATGGGACTGTACCCTGGCACCGATTTTAGACCAGGCCGGGGTAGATGTAATTTTGGTAGGCGACTCCCTTGCTATGGTAGCCCTGGGCCATGCAACAACCCTGCCCCTCACTCTAGATGAAATGTTGCACCATACCAGGGCTGTGCGACGGGGGGTACAGAATGCCCTGGTGGTCTGTGATCTCCCCTTTATGAGTTACCAGGAGAGCGAAGCCCAGGCGTTGCATGCGGCGGGCCGGGCCTTGAAGGAGGGCGGTGCCCATGCGGTCAAGCTGGAGGGGGGCCATCCGGCGATGGCAGCAACGGCGGGCCGTTTGGTGCAGGTAGGGATTCCAGTGATGGGGCATGTGGGCCTGACGCCCCAATCGGTGCATCAGTTGGGGCTGCGGCAGCAGGGCAAAACTATCGCCGCGAGGGAACGCATCTTTAATGAGGCGATCGCCCTGGAGCAGGCGGGGGTGTTTGCGGTGGTGTTGGAACATATCCCAGCAGACCTGGCCCAACAAATTACTGAGCAACTCAAGATTCCTACCATTGGCATCGGGGCTGGGCCCCATTGTAATGGGCAGGTGTTGGTTACAGCGGATATGCTTGGGCTCTCAGCAAAACGCCCTCCCTTTGCTAAGCCTTATCTGGATTTGCGCGATCGGGTGGCAACTGCTGTGCAGACCTATGCAGAAGATGTGAGGCAGCATCGGTTTCCGGAGGGGTAAACCGTCAGGTAGGCTTTATATGTTGGCCCTACAGAGAACC
>JBJTUO010000281.1:0-4128 GCA_046080785.1 Leptolyngbyaceae cyanobacterium
GAATTTGAAGCGGTTGATACCGTTTGATGATTTTGGATTGCGGATTTTGGGTTTTGGATTTACAACTATCCTCAACCCAAAATCTACCCTCTAAAATCCTGAATCCTGATATGGATCTGAAACAGATTGCGAAGGATACCACCAAAACCCTGATTAGTTATATGACCTATCAGGCTTTGAGGGTTGTAATTGCTCAACTTGATGAAACTGAACCGAAGCGGGCTTACTGGCTCCGCCAGTTCTCCTATCGAGTCAGTATTCAAGATAGTGAAGCCTACCTGGCAGCCCTGTTTCAGGAAGAGCAACGTCTGGCTTTTCGCCTGCTGACCGTACGAGAGCATATAGCAGAAGAAATTGCTGACTATTTGCCAGAGATGCTGCGAACGGGGATTCAACAGGCCAACCTAAAACAACGCACTCAGCAACTAGAACGCATGACCCAAGTGGATTCAACGTTGCTTGATCCTGAAGTGCAGCAGGAAGACCTAGATCCGCCAACGGCCTCTGATCAGTTTTTAGATCCAGAGACTGACCCCAATGACAGTCGCTATTAGAATTCCGGTTCTATAGTGCCTAGGTTACTGATTTCGTAAGTAAAATCCCTTTACGTTGAGAGGAATCAACATGAAAACCCTTCCCATCGAACGTCGTTACGAAACCTTTTCTTACTTGCCTCCCCTAAACGATGCTCAGGTTGCTCGACAAATTCAATACACAATGGAGCAAGGCTACTTCCCCTGCATTGAGTTTGCCGCTGACCCCCGCCCAGAAGACCCCTACTGGACGATGTGGAAACTACCACTGTTTAACTGCACTAGCCCTCAAGAGGTGTTAAACGAAGTGTCTCAATGCCGTTCTGAGTATCCCAGTTACTACATCCGGATTGTGGCCTTTGACAACATCAAGCAATGCCAAGTGATGAGCTTTATTGTGCATAAACCAAACCAATCGGGTAGTAACTATAGTAGTGGCTATCGCTACTAACGACTGCCCTGCTGCTTAAAACACTTGAATTGGGTGGGCCAGGCTCACCCAATTTTCTTTTTATTCCGATTTCTAGGAGCACTAGTCTTTGTGGCCGCCCTCATCGAAAAATCTGCACCCCCATCAAACGGCGGGTTGATGTCAAGAAAAGAGCAGCTTGAATTATAAGTAGAGCAAGACCTGTTTGAAAGTTGAAGGGTTGGGAAGATCTCCAAATAGTAGGGGTTTCTAAGATAGAGATGGCAGGCTGCAGCAAGAGGCTGACAAACAGGTTATTGGCTATATGCCAGCCGATCGCCAGTTCTAAGGTGTTATCTGCCAGGGTGATCAGGGCGGCAAAGCTGCCGCAGGCAAAGTAGTAGCAAAAGGCCCAGGCGGGATGATGGCCAGCATCAACTTCTGGATTACCAACATGGGCGATGGCAAAGAGCAGGCCAGACAGGCTAATCAAAAGGGCGCGGTTGCGAGTTAATTGGCCTATTCCCTGTAGGCAATAGCCTCGCAACAGCAGTTCTTCGGTTGTGGCCTGAAGCAGGGTGCCAGTTAAAACGATGGGAAGAAAGCGCAACCATTGCAACAGCTGAAAACTCAGGTAAACAGTGGAGCGGTTTGCCACAAACTGGAGCAGGAAGGGGGTGCTGAGCAGCCATAGCCAGATCCAAAATCCCTGAGCAATTCGCCCGTAGCAGATTTGTGGGTTAGGGGTGATTAATGTCAAAAAAGGACGGTGGTGAATCCATCGCAGTGCTATCACCAGACCCAGCAGCAGCACTGCAAACGGCAGCATTTGACTTAAATAGGGATGCAGTTTGGCCTGGAAGCTTTCAGAACTGGCTGATGCAGGCAGTGACAACAGATGCAAGGGGAGCAGCAAAAGCCACAAAAGCAACAGGGAAGCAAGATAGAACTTTCCCCCCCATCGGCCCTGGTGGGCCAGGTCTAAAAAACGGTGAGTGCATCCCAGTCTTGTAAGACTCATCAGGATTCCCTGAATTGTTGCGCATAGAAGCGGGCATAGCGTCCACCATACTCCAGCAATTCTGGATGGGTACCAGACTCGATCACCCGGCCCTGCTCAATCACCAGAATTCGATCGGCCCGTCGTACAGTTGCCAATCGGTGGGCAATCATAAAGACGGTGCGATTTTCCATTAATCGCTCTAAGGCTTCCTGTACCAGGGCTTCTGATTCAGAATCCAGGGCAGAGGTCGCCTCATCTAAAATCAAAATGCGAGGGTTTAACAGCACCGCTCGGGCAATCGCCAGTCGTTGGCGCTGGCCACCGGATAAATTAACCCCCCGTTCACCTACCCAGGTCTGGTAGCCCTGGGAAAACTGCACGATAAACTGATGGGCATTGGCAATTCTGGCAGCTTTTTCCACGGCCTCCAGATCAACATCTTCCTGGCCAAAGGCAATGTTTTGAGCGATCGTCCCTGAAAACAAAAGATTTTCTTGGGGTACTATCCCAATCTGTCGCCGTAAACTGCGCAGGGTCACATCCCGAATGTCAATGCCATCAATCAAAATATGGCCCGCTTGGGGATCATAAAATCGAGGTAACAGGTTGGCTAGGGTGGTTTTTCCAGAACCCGAAGTTCCCACCAGGGCGATCGCCTCCCCCGGCATCACCAGCAGATTTAAGTCCTGCAAGACCGGTTTATCCGGGGTATAGGCAAAACTGACATGGCAGTACTCCACTTTTCCAGTGACCGATGGCAGGGCTACCGCGTTGGGTTTATCAATCACTTCAGGCTCAATTTCTAACAGCTCAAACACCCGCTCGATCGAAGCCTCCCCCTGCTTAAACTCATTGTAGTTACTGGTCACCAGGGCGATCGGGTCGATCAGCATTAATACTGCGGTGAGATAGCTAACAAAGCCACCGCCAGTTAAATTATTTCTCGATACCTGCCAGCCCCCCAGCAGCAGCAATAACAGGAGACACATCACTTCGAGAAACCCTACAACAGGGGACTGAATTGCTTTTAACTGCTCAGCCCGAAACCGGGCCTGACGATTGCGCTCGGCCTCCTGACTAAACTGCTTCAAACTGTAATCTTCTGCTGCAAATGCCTGCACCAGCCGAATCCCTGCCATCACCTCAACCAATTGAGATGAAAGATTGGAAATGCGGCTCTGGCTGCGGTAAGACAACTGCCGTAACCGTTCGCCAAACCAGGTAATCAACCCTGCCATTAAGGGGGCCAACAACGCGGTGGTTAGGGTTAGCTGCCAGTTGAGATAGACCATGTATCCTAAGACCACAATCAATTGCAGCACACTGGGGACAAACTGATGAAAAAATTTATTCACCAGTTCCCCAATCCGATCCACATCCTCCGTCAGACGATAGGCCATATCCCCACTTTTCGTGGTCTCAAAATAACTGAGACTGAGCCGCTGTAAATGGGCGTAGACCTGCGTCCGAATCTGATAAGAAATGATTAAGGAGGCCTTGGCCATCAAAGAATCTTGACCAAACTGCACAACCTTTTGTAGCAAAAAGACCAGTGCGGCAACCCCTGCGATCCGGGCGATCGCAGGGACATTTCCGACCGCCAGTGGCTCTGCCATGAGACCTGCCAACCAGGCCAATACCGGCCATGCTGCCGTAAATAGCACCGTACAAACCAGCGCCAGAAGGATGGTCTGGGTTTGAGGCCGGATAAAAGTGAGAAGTTGTCGATAGCGATCGCGAGAATTCAAGGTCTGCCTGATTTCCGTTCTTGATAGAGATGCCAGGTTGAAGGAGCCAAAGAAATAACCACAATCACCAGAATAATCGGTAGCAGGTACTTATCCACATCAGGAATCATCTGCCCTAAGAAGTAACCCCCCAAGATCATTCCGGATGTCCATAATAAACCACCCACCAGGTTGTAAAGGACGAAAGTTCGGTAGTTCATCGCTCCAACAAATGGCCTCCCCAGTAGCCAAATGAGAGTAATAATTGGCGCAGATGTTCAACATCAATATTCATTGCAACACAATACCCATTACAACCCGCTCATCAGCGCCGAGCCATCCGCGATCGCCGTTTGCGCCGCAACACAAACGCTGCAAGGCCTGCAACGATCAGAACCACGACCAGTTTAGAAAGAATTCCGACATAGCCATCTACCAGCTTATAATTGGCTCCCA
>JBJTUO010000282.1:0-24518 GCA_046080785.1 Leptolyngbyaceae cyanobacterium
CTGCGGCTAGAGCAATTGTGTCAAGAAATATTGGACGAACTTTTGCAAATTAACCGTCGTTGGCTTAATTATTACAAGAAGGGGCGACGGGCCATAGATCTTGCCCTGTCTACGTTCTGAGACCGCTGTCCCCCTGCCAGAAGATCAAGTCTCATTACAGACTTATTAAAAATCTGCTATCTCCATGTATAGCAGATAAAAAATAAATGCGACTAATAATGTCCAAATTTTTGAAAAACATCTAAAACTCAGGCACAAACAGTTCTCGTTTGTTACCCGCGTAATAGCGGTAAATCACTTCGGGGGAGTTGCCTACTAACCGGGCTACATCTTTAGCATCTAAGCCATTTTCCAGGGCTAATGTGATAAATGTATGCCTGGTCTGGTAAAGCTTACGCCGTTCAATGCCTAATTCTTGAATAATAGGATTCCAAATAGGATTGCGCAGGTTATTTGATTCAATCCATCTACCGGAAGGGCTGGGAAACACCGGATCATCTTGGCTGGCGCTATCAGGTTTAATAGAGGAGAGAAAAGCTTGCATCTTAGCATTACAAGGAAAACGCCTCCTGTCCTGGGTTTTTAGTCCTTTCTTACAAACGGCTCCTGTCTCAGAATGCACGATCGCCTGCTCAAATAGAACGGTACGAAAATCCTCTGAAATGTGTTTCCACTGAAGAGCAGCAGCTTCGGATGGTCTACAGCCACTGTTAAACAGGAAATTAATAAAGGGGTAGTAATAAGAGTGCTTAACCCGCGAGAACTTTGGGCAAAAAGTGTTATCGCGAAATGCTTCTAAAATGGTATCCCGCTCTTGTGCTGAGAAGGGATTAATATCCCTCATCTCAGCATCTTCGCCTTTTGGCAGTTTAATCTCACTAGCCATGCCTTTAAAGGGATTTTCACTTATCCAGCCTGACCTCATAGCATAATCACAGCAGGCAGACAAACGGACGATAAATCGTTTGCCAGAGTTTATAGGTATCGTTTTTAGTACGTGATCTCTAATTTCAGAAGCTCTTTCTAGATCGTGGGTGGGTAATTTCCTGAGATAGCCAGAGAACACGCGGTACTGATATCGCATAGTTGAGGGGCTGCACTGAGGCCGCTTGTATTCAAGGAATCTCTCCCATAACTCGCTGAGACTAGGTGTAGCTTTGGGTGTAATGTCTGGATCTTCGACAGTAAAGGCTGATTGAGGCTTGTACTTCGCCAAGCTCTCATCAAAATTGCTTGAAAGAATATCTAGTTCGATCTCTCTAGCCTTGATTTAAGCTAATTCTCGGTATTCAGGCGTATCTGAGAAGCCTAATGAGATGTAATGACGCTTACCTGCAAATCGAAACCTTAACTGTAAGCGTCCATTGGAAACAATAATTTGGACTGATCCCTTCGTTGCCTTGCCTGTAGGGGTTTTTGAGTACATAGCTAGATTAGATTTAGTACAAATGAATTGTAGCTAAATTACACCCAAATTACACCCAAATTCAACTCGATCTACCCAATCTTTGTAGAGAAAATAGTGCGAAAGCACTACTCGATCGTTACCCTTATCAGCAAAAGCCCCCTGAAATCCTTTGTTTTCAAGGGGCTCAACTCTACGGGACTGGCGGGATTCGAACCCTCGACCTAGCGCTTAGGAGGCGCTCGCTCTATCCATCTGAGCTACAGCCCCAATTAGGCCGATTATAGCGTTTCTTGCCCCCCATGTTTATCAGCTCTTAGGGGGTTTTCCACGTCATTATTTCCATAAAAAGTAAGTCATAATTGAGCGTAAATACAACAGAGCTAAAATAGCGACAAAACTACTGGCATTGGCAATCAGCACCCCATAGGCTCGATTGTTTTTCTGGAATTCTGGTGATTTTTGTAATTTGCGACGCTGACGAGCTGAAATCAATTGTGTGTTGGCTTCAGAGGCTGGGTCAGATTTCTCCAAAACCCACTCTAGCCAATTTAACCCCTCTAACTTGACAAAGTAGACCCCCAGAAAAATAATCAAACAGATAACAACCAGGGAAGAGGCAATGCTGGCATCAGTCGGTGCTTGCAAAAACTGGTCAAAAAAAATAAAGCTGATGAGTTGAATCCTGAGAACCGGTGGTAAAAAGGGCTGAACTAGAAAGAAGGTCACCCAACCAATCACGGCAGCCAGCAGGTTAAGCGTTATGGCATATTGGATGCTAGTTTTAAGCCCAAGTGGTTTTTCTTTAGAGGTTAAGAGGTACCGGAACACGTATGCTTCGATCGCAATTGCAACCAGCAAAAATAAACTCTGGAAAGCAACCGCCCGGAGCGGCAAAACATCTGGCATAAGCCCGCTACTGAACCTGCTAAAGCAATTTATAGCAGAGTTAGACTATCTCAGATCTGCCATCTTGCTTAAATGCTAAAGTTTCCTATGACCGGGTTTTATCGCCTTAGCCATAGTCAACATGGCGGAGGTGAGTCAGACCGCCTACCCCAATTGGGTCTTTAAGCGATAAGCCTTATCCTAAGCGTTTTGACCAAAGCTATGATTAATGATGGATCTATGAAAGCTCAAGTATTTCGTGGTGTAAATCAGCTCAGTTACGAAGAAGTTCCGGTGCCAGACTTGCTATCAGATGAAGTACTGGTACAAGTCAATGTGGTCGGGCTCTGCCAGTCAGATATTAAGAAAATTCGCTACCCTCTCTACGAGCCACCCCGCATCTTTGGCCATGAAACCGCAGGTACCATTGCCGCCGTTGGTTCAGAAGTAAAGGGTTGGCAGGTGGGCGATCGGGTTGTAGTCTTACATCACATCCCCTGTATGCACTGCGCCTACTGCCTGAATGACAACTTTTCTATGTGTGATGTCTATAAAAACATCACAACTACTGCTGGGTTTGCCCCCAGTGGCGGCGGGTTTGCCGAATATGTCAAGGTGCCTGGTCACATCGTTCGCAATGGCGGGCTGATTGCAATTCCCGCTGCCATTACCTTTGAGCAAGCCAGTTTTGTCGAACCAACAAATTGCTGCTTAAAAGCGGTTAAGAAAGCCCAGATTCAACCTGGACAAAGCGTCTTAATTACGGGGGCCGGGCCTATCGGGCTCATGTTTATCATGCTGGTCAAGTATTTTGGGGCCCGGGCGATCGCCACAGATTTGTTGCCCTCCCGCATCGAGAAAGCCTTAGCTGTCGGGGCCGATGCCGCCTTTGATGCACGGGACGCTGATCTGCCTGCAAAGGTTTTTGGGTTAACTCAAGGCATGGGGGTTGATGTCAGCCTGCTGGCTGTCCCCAGTGAAAAAGCCTTCTTCCAAGCCTTAGATTGCACCCGTAAAGGGGGCAAGATGTTATTTTTTGCCGAATTTCCTGATGAAGTTGAGATTCCCATCAACCCCAATATCCTCTACCGTCGCGAGATTGACCTGATGGGTAGCTACAGTTCCTCCTATCGGGTCCAGGCCCTGGCTGCTGATATCGTGTTTAACAACCGGGTTGATGTGGATGCCCTGATCAGCGATCGCTACCCGCTCAAAGATTTGGCCGCCGCCGTAGATCAGGCCATTGCACCAACGCCTGATACCTACAAAATATTAATTTATCCATAGTGTGTTACGATCCACGGCGATTAAGCCTAAATACACCCGTCGAAAGCGACTCACCATGTCTCCCATGACCCTAGATAGCATCATTGAACAGAATGGAATCCATCATGGATTAATGGATATTGAAGCGGTACAGAAAGCGCTCAACCGTTCCAGGGCCTCTATCTATCGATATGCCAATACCGACCTGAATGAATTAAACCCTCCCTACGATCCTACCCGTCTCAACCCAGAGTTACGTCATCACAAAGATGACCTATTGCTATTTCACCCCAATGAGGTGGCCCGCTTTGCCAGAGATGTGTTGAAAATCAAGCAGGTGACGATCGAAGTGCGGGAAGCGCCCCCCACTCCGACCCAAGAACTGTTGCAGGAGATCTTGAGTGAGTTAAAAAGCATCCATGAATTGCTGGAATCTCGTTTTTGATGGGCTTCCGTCAGTTTGGCTAGGGCTCTTGCGCAAGGTTACAGCAATCAACGAGAATAAACAGCAACCCAAAGCCCTTTATGGATCGCTATGATCTGTAATAGAACTCTGTAATCTTTCCTGTTAGTGAATCGGGATCACCATGACATCATACGCATCCTCCACGGCCAGAACTGAAATGAGCGAGTTACGGCGTTTACGGACGCTGCTACCGCCAGAGCTGCAAAGCTGGGTGTCTGTTGAAGCGACTACGGCCGTGAATCCCCCCCTGATCACCTGTGAAGAGATTGGCAAGGATGAGGTTGAAGTTTTGATTGACATGGTGAAGTGGGAAAAATTAGCCATTGACCAGCGCAATCTTTTGTTTTGGCATGAAGTCGCCCGCATCCAAAACGACACCATTCCCAGGGATGGTTGGGAGATGGCAGCTCTGGCTATCGGTCTGGGCGGTGCCGTTGGAGAACTGTGGGTGCAAGATGGCCTGCTCCTGCTCCTGGCTTTAGGGCTTTGTGGGGTATCTGGCTGGCGGTTGTGGCAGCGTAATAATAACGAAAAGACCTTGAAAGAATCTGTGGAAGCGGATGACCGGGCGATCGTCCTGGCTACCCGGTTTGGCTATACCCTACCCAATGCCTACAAGAGTCTGGGCAGTGCGCTCAAGGTGTTGATCGAGCAATCTCCTAAAAAGCGCCTGCGCTCTCGCTATGAAGCCCGCCTAGATGCCTTGAAAAAGAGCGCTGCCAAAGCTAAATCTCGGATGAAAGAACAGCAGCCTGAAGCAACCTTTTAGGGGTTTGCAATTAAATAATGTACCTGCTGTAAGCTGTGTTAGGCGCTAGCCGTAAGACATCGTGAGCCAAGATCAGCTCATCCAATCTAAAGAGGAAGTCATTGCACTGAACCTTGAAAATTGAATCTATGGGGTTCTACTGCATTTTTCTAGACTCCACCTCGCAGTAGGTAAAAGATTCAGAGGAGCTAGACGAACAGTATTTGAAGCGATTCAACTTCAATCAAACAGGACTCGCGATTAAGCGAATAGGGTAGGGCATACCCAAATTAACGCTTGGGGAGAATTCCACCTTTGGGTTAGATACTGCAAGGTATCTAACCTAAATGGTTTCAGTGAACCTAGAATCCCCCGCCTAAAGGCGGGGGGAGTGTCAATTAGCTTAAAGGACGGTACACCCGGTAGTTGATGTTGGGAAAAATGTTATCGATCGCTTCTACCTTTTCGACCCAACCAGAATCGATCTTACCGTCCTTGATGTCGTCATAAAGTTTATGGAAGCGCATCAGGTGCGATCGGGTGCGTCGTACCGCGTAGGGCACCATGGTTCCCGTCCGCATAATGAAGGCCCAGTCTGAAGATTGGGCTAACAACAGCTCCCGAGCCGCCTGGTTGAGCGCTTTCCACTCCAACTCATCGGTAGGCTCCATGCGAGCCAGATCGATCATGCGCTCCGCTGCTTTGTGCAGGTGGGGATAGATCCAGGAATTGGTTTCATTGAGCCAGTATTCATGGAAGCCCTTGTAGCCCCAACTGGATTGGGATGGCATGCACACCTGCTGCATCGAATTGTCCCGTAAGTAATCGGCCAGGTGGGTCATCTCAAAGGTACCCTGATCAAACCAGGACTTGCGGAACAGGTAATCCAAGAACCAGGGGCCTTCATACCACCAGTGACCAAACAATTCGGCATCGTAGGGCGACACGATAATTGGTTTGCGTTGCATAATGCCATAGAGATGCTCAACCTGACGCTCCCGGTTGTACATAAAATTACCCGCATGTTCCGCCGCCTTTTCCCTAGCCCAGTAGGGGTCATAGAGTTGTTTATCCCCTAAACCCAGACCTCGGCCGGTTACCTTATGGTATTTAATGCCCACATTTTTGCGCTGACCGTTGGGCATGACGTAAGGCTTGATGTATTCGTATTCCGCATCCCAGCCCAAATCTCGATAAAATTCGCGATACTCCTGGGCACCAGGATAGCCCACCTCAGAAGACCAGACCTGCTGGGAGGACTCGTGATCACGACCAAAGGCCGCCGCTCCAGCAGTGGTGAAAATAGGGGCATAGGTACCAAAGCGAGGACGGGGACGGGCATAGAGAATGCCATGCCCATCGATCAGAAAGTAGCGCAACCCGGCGTCAGCCAGCATGCGTTCTACGCCTTCGTAGTAGGCACACTCCGGTAACCAGATGCCGTTGGGGGGACGACCAAAGGTTTCTTCATAGTGTTCAGTGGCAACTTTGATTTGGGCCCAGACTGCCTCTGGATACATTTTCATCAGAGGCAGATAGCCGTGGGTTGCACCGCAGGTAATAATCTCCAGATTATTGGTGTCGGCAAACTGCTTAAAAGCTGTAATCAGGTTGCGATCGTACTTTTCCCAAACCTGCCGCACCTGGTTAAATTCTTGGGCGTAGTGCTCGGCCAGGTACTTCATATGGCCGTTAAAGGTATTCCGCTCAATTTCCAACTCGGCCAGTTCTTCCAGTTGGGCGAGATGGTGGTCATACCGTTCTTGCAGCAGCGGATCCATCAGCATGGATACCAGTGGCGGGGTCAGACTCATGGTGAGCTTAAAGTCAACGCCATCCCGCTTTAGCCCCTCAAACATTTGAATCAGAGGCACATAGGTTTCTGTGATGGCCTCAAACAGCCACTCTTCCTCCAAAACATAGTCACTTTCCGGATGACGCACAAAAGGAAGGTGGGCATGCAAAACCAGGGCTAAATATCCGATGCTCATAGAAAAATCCCAGTAGGGGTAGGGTAGGACGGTAGGGCGGTCAGAAAAAGGGTTGCAAAGATTGTAAAGCGAAACGGGGTGCAAAGAGAGTGATACCTGGACAGTTAAAAATTCCGTTTTAGAAATCGCGAGTATTTTAGTAGTACATCACTGTTAAATTGCTGACAAAATGTACGGCTCAATATGGTTCAGTCTAGTTTTGTAGAACGGGCAAAGCAGGGAGACCCCACCGCGATCGCCTATTTGATCAATTTAACCCTGCAACCCAGAGGGGTAACGGCTAAAATCTACTTAAATGATCGCTGCCTTTATCTGGTATTCAGTGCCGATCGCCTACTCAATCGCACCACCTTAATCAACTTTCTTCAGCATGGATTTGCTGTCTTAGAAACACGGGACATTGAGCGAGTCAAGGTCTATGCCCAAAAAACGGGAGAACCTTTACCGGCCTGGAGCGAAGAAATTTGCTTACAACCAGGCCCAACCTACCCCTCAGCGTCGTCCCCTCTTTCACTACACTTCCGGGCAATTTCGATGCTTGGGCCAGACTGGTCAAAAGTCGGCCCTCGACTCAGTCAAATATGCCAGCAAGTTGGGTCTCGTTTGCGTCAATTTTTAATCGAGCCCCCCCTGCACCCTGGGAAATTACGGCGTCACCCGATCACTTCTAAACGGTTAACTGTTGCTGGGCTGGCAATTTTTACTGTGATGCTACTAGGCAGTGTAGTCACAATGCGGTTAAACCGACGGGTGCCTCAGACTTCACCAGCGGTTCCTTTAACAAGTAGGACAGTTGCGTCTCCCAATCCAGAAGCGGAGGCAAAACGGTACCTCGAACAAATGAATCAAGCACAACAGAGTTTTTATGCCAAAAACGGGCGGCTAGCAACCAGCCTGGAAGAGCTGGAGCGGTCAGCCGGGATCTTGAGTCAAAGTGATTCCTACCTCTATCAACTGTCTTCTCCAATACCCAATCAGTCGATCTTAACCGCAGTTCCTCAAGTGGAGCGGTTAAAAAGCTATGTGGCAATCGTAAATTTTGATGACTCCAACGCTACGAGTTCCAGCACCAGTCAAATCTGCGCAAGTAGTTACCCCGCCACGCTGCCTCCCAGCATACCCAAAGCAATAGGCAGTACGCTGCAATGCCCAGATGGCTCTACTTCTGTTTTGCCACAACACACATCCACCCCCCTGTGATCAGTTGTGGCTCAACAACCTTTAACGGCCAATGGAAAGTTGAGGCTGTTTTGGAGCAGAGGCATCCCTGAGGGGAGAGATGTCATTGATCAGGGCCAAGTCTCGCACCAGGCGGGCGATCGCCCGTTGGGCTAATTCAGCCGCAACCCATTGGCCCATTTGGTGGGTTTCTGGTTTTAGTAGAATACGGGGAGCCAGCCCAATCAGCTTGCCTGGGTCAAAACCTGGGGTTTCTTCTAAAATGCCCCAAATCCGCTTAATCTGATCCAAATTTTCTTGAGTTTGCAGTTCTACAACTTCAGTGCGATTGACCGCCAGCCCGAAGCGCTCACTCAGGGTATAAGTGACATTCTGAAACAGACGCAGACCAAAGGAGTCGAGCGCCCGCACCAACTCATTGGCAATCTGCTGCCGGATAAACTCGCCCCGCGCTGAGAATAAGTAATCCACTACTTGATCTAGCACTGCATTCAGGTCGTAGTCTGCACTGTTGCGGGCATTTTTTAGCAGATTTTCTAAGCGATTCCAGCGGAAACTGCCGTCTTTCATCAACAGGTCTTGCAGCGAAGCCCGCAGTTCTGGCGCTGGATCGGTGAGTAACCGTTTTGCCACATAGGGATAGGCTTTGCTTAGCACCTTAAAGTCGGGGTCTACATGGATGGCAATTCCTTCCAGGGTGACCAGCGATCGAATGATTAAGGCATAGTAGGCGGGTACCCGGAAGGGATATTCATACATCACCTCGGATAGCTGATCCGTAATGCTCTTAAAATTCAACTCGGCCACACTGGCACCCAAAGCCTGACTAAAAACATGGCCCAAAGCCGGAATAATTGGGGTTAGATCCGTATCGGGAGTCAAAAATTCTAACTTGACATAATCATGGGCCAACCCAGCGAAGTCGCGATTAACCATGTGAACCACCGCTTCGATCAGACCGTAGCGTTGTGGGGGCTTAACCTCGCTCATCATGCCAAAGTCGAGATACGCCAACTTGCCGTCCGGGGTCGCTAACAAGTTGCCGGGGTGGGGATCGGCATGGAAAAAGCCATGCTCTAGCAACTGCCGTAGGGAGCACTGCACCCCGACCTCAATCAGGTAGCCAGCATCAATGCCCTGGGCCCGAATCACCTCCGGTTGGGTTAACTTGGTGCCCGTGATCCACTCCATAGTCAGCACCCGCCGCCCGGTGTAATCCCAGTGGATGCGGGGGACATAGACATCAGGCAGGTGGCCGTAAAGTTCCGCAAACCGCTCCGCATTCTGGCCTTCGTGGGTGTAGTCCATCTCTTCAAAAATGCGAGCGGCAAACTCATCCATGATGCCTACCAGGTCACTGCGCAGATTGGTGCGCTGCTGCATCACGATCTGAGCCAGTCGCCGTAGAATGTACATATCCAGGGCCATGCTTGCCGCTAAACCAGGCCGCTGCACTTTAACGGCAACCTCTTCGCCCGTCGTTAGGCGGCCCCGGTATACCTGACCGAGGGATGCCGCAGCGATCGGGTGATCGGTCAATTCAGCGTAAATCTCTTGAGGCGGTAACCCCAGCTCTTCCTGGATGAATTGAAAGGCAATTTCATTGTCAAAGGGCGGTAACTGATCCTGTAACTGGGTCAATTCTTCCAGGTATACAGGGGGTATCAGGTCTGGCCGGGTGGAAAGAGCCTGACCAATTTTGATAAAAGCTGGCCCCAGACGAGTCAGCATCTCCCGCAGGCGAATGGCTTCCCGCCGTAACTTGGATTCAGTGATTCCCATGCGACGGTGCCACCAGAGCATCCAACCCAGGTGCAGAAAGGGTAGAAAGATACCAATGACCCGGCCCCATACCTGTAGGGGACGACTGCGATAATAAGCAGCGATCTGATCAGCGTTGTACCGCATTCCTGGTTCCCGGTTGGCTGTTGACGGCAGGGTTAGGGTATGCGGCTCTGGCGGGCTAACCTCCCCCTCAGAAAAGTCTGGTGCTGAAATTTCTGGTTCAACCCAGGTGGCAGCAGAGCGGGCCTGGTCATTAAAGATCTGGGTGATAGAAGGTTGGGTCACGGTGCTTACTCTTGTAGGTTGAGGACGAAGCCAGTTACACAGAGAGGGCTGAAGGGGGTGGTGAAAACCAGAATGAGTTGAAACAAGGTTTCAGCATCCTGCATCCTTAATTCATCCCTAAAATCAGCAATGCCAAATTGAACAGCAGATGTTAAGTATTGTAACTTAATCTTTCAACTGTTGCTCTCAGTCTATGCGGGGAAGTTTCGCTTTGCCTGGTTGTTTGAGGAGAATTTCCCGAACTTCTTGGCTGGAGATAACCCCCAAGCTCCTTTCGAGCGGTAGATTAAAGACGGTAACTGCGATCGCACCTCTGCTGCCTGCCTTTTTTCCATGCTGCGTTCCCTGCGAGTTGAAAATTTTGCCCTGATTGATTCCCTGGATCTGTCCTTTGATCAAGGGCTGACGGTGCTCACAGGGGAGACAGGTGCCGGCAAATCCATCATTCTAGATGCCATTGATGGGGTTCTGGGGGGCAAGGTCACCAGTCGGGCTGTGCGTTCAGGAACAGAGCGGGCCATTCTCGAAGCCAGTTTTGATCTGGATCCATTTTTATCTGATTGGCTGCATCAGCAAAATCTAGATGCCTTCGATGATGAGTTGGTGATCAGTCGGGAAGTTACCATCACTGCTGGCGGTCAACGCAGCCGATCGCGGGTTAATGGCGTGCAGGTCAATAAGCAGCAACTTGAGCAGATCCGGCAACATCTGGTGGAGATCACCGCTCAAGGTCAGACTGTGCAGCTTGGCCACCCCCCCTTGCAGCGGGAATGGTTAGACAGCTATGGTGGGGTGCCCTTACTGCAACAACGACAACAGGTGGCTCAAGCCTTTGCCGCCTATCAGCAGGCAGCCCAGACCCTGGAAAAACGACGGCAGTCAGAACAACAGCGCTTGCAGCAGTTAGATTTATTTCAATACCAATTGCAAGAGCTAACCCAGGCCGC
The DNA here is from genome assembly GCA_046080785.1 of Leptolyngbyaceae cyanobacterium. Taxonomy (GTDB): domain Bacteria; phylum Cyanobacteriota; class Cyanobacteriia; order Leptolyngbyales; family Leptolyngbyaceae; genus JBJTUO01. The sequence continues at coordinate 10,961 of JBJTUO010000282.1, forward strand.
CTTAACAGAACCAGAGGAATTAGAGCAGTTAGAACAGGAGCGTAACCGCCTCAGCCACAGTGTGGAGTTACAACAACAGAGCTATCAGGTCTATCAGTTGCTTTACGCAGCGGATGGGGAAGCCGACGCCTGCACCGATCTATTGGGGCGGGCGCACCATCTGTTACAACAAATGACCACCTTTGATGACAGCCTGCAACCGTTACTAAATCAAGTGGTAGATACCCTAGAGCAGGTGCAGGGCGTGGGGCGTCAAGTCAACCTCTATGGCGACAGCCTGGAAGCTGACCCAGAGCGATTGCAAGAAGCACAGGAGCGAATCGGGGCATTAAAGCAGATTTGCCGGAAGTATGGCCCTACCCTAGCCGATGCCATTGACCTCCGCGATCGCCGACAGCAAGAAATTCTGGAACTGACGGCAGGGGGGCAATCCCTTGCGGAACTGGAAGCGATTAAGCAAGATCAGTACGGGCGGCTGATTCAAGTCTGCGCTGACTTAACCAGTCGTCGCAAGACCGCTGCGCAAGAATTGGAACAACGGCTGGTCAAGGAATTAAAGCCCCTGGCCATGGAGAAGGTCCAATTTCAGGTGGCGGTCGCCCCCTGCCCGCCCAGCGCTACTGGGGCCGATCAGGTCACCTTTATGTTTAGTCCCAACCCAGGGGAGCCGTTGCAACCGCTCACAGAAATTGCCTCCGGTGGGGAAATGAGCCGATTTCTCCTGGCTTTACAAGCCAGCTTTTCTCAAGTTGACCCGGTGGGTACCCTGGTCTTTGATGAGATTGATGTGGGCGTGTCGGGCCGGGTTACCCAGGCGATCGCAGAGAAACTCTACCAGCTCAGTCACCATCACCAGGTGCTTTGCGTTACCCATCAACCCATTGTGGCGGCGATGGCGGATCAACACCTGCGGGTCAGCAAGCAGGTGATTGGGGAAGATGCTTCCCCTGCGAATGGGCAGAGTAGGGCCAAACGGCGTAAACAAGAGAGTAAGGGGTCTGACCCAACAGCGGAAGTGCGAACCGTCGTCCGTGTGAGTAGTCTCAGTCAAGCAGAGCGGCGAGAAGAACTGGCCCAACTGGCCGGGGGCCAAACCGATCAAAACGCGATCGCCTTTGCTGATGCCCTGCTTTCCCAGGCCCTGGAACTGCGCCATGCCAGCCAATCATTAGCGTCTATCTCAGCTAAAGGGCGTTGTTAAAAAAGAGTGCCAGGTAGAGCATAGACTGGGAGTGCCAATCCCTGTAAAGTTTGAAGATTGTGTATTCTAAGATGGCTACGGCAGCACAGCCCCATGGCTGGTTGCCAGAATTGTAGACAAGGCGTATAAAATTGCCGTAGTTGATGAGTCGAGTTTTTTCTCCCAATGACTGTTGATTTTCAGATTTAACTGGGTATCCTTAAGGGCATTGGTGAGAGCCTGCCAGTTCATTTACGTTGCGCTACTACTACTACAATGGCTGCCGTTGATCAAGATGCTCGTTGCAATTCCCTGGATGCTACTTCAACCCCTGCAGCAGGGGATAGCTTTACCTCTCCTACAGCAAACCTTGAGCCTTCTGACAGTATTGCTGTTCCCGTTGAGCTGGTAGGTTCCGCGATCGAGCGGTCACCCACCGCTGCCCTGGCACGCAGAAGTAGTTTTGCCGCATTTCTAGAACCCCTGACTAAAGATACCTTTAAGCAGGTGGTTCAGGATGTCCATCAAAAATTACTGGTGGTGCATGACACCCTGTCGGTGCTAGATAACCTACTGGATGCCCAGAGCTTTGATGCCATTCTGCATGAGATGCTGCGCTCTATCACCCTTAAGACAGGTGAGCTCCTCAACGCCGATCGCACCACCATTTTTTTGTTGGATGAAGACAACAAGCAGTTGTGGTCTATCGTGGCTCAGACAGAAACGGGAGAAAACTTAGAGCTGCGGTTTGACATGAATCGGGGCATTGCAGGGGAAGTGGCAACCCAGAAGCATGTCATCAACATTCCCTACGATTTTTACGATGATCCCCGCTCTGAGACGGCGAAGGAGTTTGATCGAGAAAACCATTACCGCACCTACACCATGTTGGCATTGCCCTTGCTGGATCAAGCGGGAGCATTGGTGGCAGTGGTGCAACTCCTGAATAAGCTTAAGCCCGACTATGACCCAGACGCCCCGCTGGAGCAGCAGATCGACGATCTTGGATTTTCTGACTATGATGAGCAGGTATTTAATGAATTTGCCCCCTCCATTCGCCTGATCATTGAGTCGTCCCGCTCATTCTACAGAGCGATTCGGCAGCAGCGGGCAGCTTCTGCCTTGATGAAGGCGACCCAGTCCCTCAGTCGGAGTAGCCTGGATCTGGAAGAAACCCTGAAACGGGTGATGGATGAAGCTAAGGAATTGATGCAGGCCGATCGCAGCGCACTCTGGCTCTTAGATCAGGAAAAAAACCAATTGTGGACGAAGCTGCTTTTTGCAGATGGCTCCGTACAGGAAAAACGGATCGCCAGAAACGAGGGGTTTGCTGGAAAGGTCGCGGAGTCTGGTCAGCCCTTACTGATCCCCTTTGACTTGTATGACGACCCTGGGTCGAAAACTTCACAACGAACTGATAAAGAGACCGGTTACCGTACCTGTAGCATGTTGTGCATGCCCGTCTTCAATGCGGATGGGGAGTTGATTGGGGTGACTCAGTTGGTTAATAAAAAACTGCAGGGCGAGTATCCCCCCTATGACCCAAAGGACTGGCCTGACGCACCGGATTGTTGGAAGGCCAGCTTTAACCGCAGCGATCAGGAATTTATGCAGGCCTTTAACATTCAAGCCGGGGTCGCCCTGCAAAACGCCAAGCTGTTCCAAACCGTGAAACAACAGGAACAGAACCAACGCGACATTCTGCGATCGCTCTCAGATGGGGTGATTTCTACCGACAAACATGGGATGATTGTTGCCGCTAATGAAAGCGCCAAAAAACTGCTACCGGCATTAGACCTAGACTCTTCCCTGAATGAGAAGCGAGTTACCGATCTGATCAAGTTAAAAAAAGAAGACAGGTTAAAAGACAAGCCAGACGAAGAAAATGTTTTTCGTAGTCGGTTTGAGAGGGCCCTCAACCCCATAAATGAAAGAGACCGCAACCAGTACTATCCAGAGCAAATTCTAAGTAGTGAGAATAATGCAGAGCACAGCATTAATCTCTCGATTAACACAATGGCGAATGCCGATGATCCTGCTAAGGTTTCGGGTGTGCTGGTGGTGATGGAAGACCTGAGTTATGAAAAGCGGCTAAAAAGCACCATGTACCGCTACATGAGCCAAAAACTAGCGGAGCAGTTACTAGAAAATCCTGACGAGTTAGACAAAGCTAAGCTAGTAAACGTTTCTATCCTTTTCTCTGATATTCGCGGCTACACCACTTTGGCTGAGAGCCTGGGGGCTGAGAAGACCGTAAAAATGCTGAACGACTATTTTGAAGTGATGGTGGATGCGGTCTTTAAGTTTAACGGGACTCTGGATAAATTCATTGGGGACGCCATCATGGCAGTCTACGGGTCCCCCCTGAAGCTGCCTGAACATGCATGGCAAGCGGTAAAAACTGCAATTGCGATGCGTGATCAATTGAAAAAATTTAATGCCAAACGCCTGGAGCAAGGAGAAGAACCCATTCAGATTGGGATTGGCATTAACTCTGGTGGAGCGGTCAGTGCCAGCATTGGCACTAGTCAACGCATGGAGTTTACGGCGCTTGGAGATGAGGTCAATCTAGGCTCTCGCCTGGAGGGGGCCACCAAACAATATGGCACCGACATCATTATTAGTGAAAAGACTTACAATGCTTGTCGCGATCTCATCTGGGCCAGAGAGTTAGATTTTGTTAAGGTCAAGGGTAAGCATCAACCCGTCAAGATTTACGAATTGGTTGGCATTAATAAAGAACGCGTAACGGATGATGATGATATAAAAGAACATATAATAGATGGCATTACAGAAGCTCAACGCCAAAAAATTGAACATTACGAGCTGGGGCTCAAGTATTATCGCGATCGCAAGTTTGAGCAAGCAAAAAGGGAATTTGAGACGGTTTTACTCAGCAAGCCGGATGACAAAGCTGCGATTTTGTATGTGGAGCGTTGTGAGTATTGGCAAAAGGTCTCGGAGACCTCTCCCGCTGACATGGCCAAATGGGAACCCTGGTCAACCCTAACGGAGAAGTAAACATTGCGTTCAATTTTGCAAGGGCGAGAGCCAGCGTGAATAGTATCGGCTTTACCCATAGGGGCAGATCTAGGAACATGTCGAATGGCATCTAAAGCTGGTTAATTGATCAAGCCAAACCCGTAATTCTTAAAGATGGTTTGGGCTTCCTTACTGCCCAGGAATTTTGTGTAGCTTCGGGCTGCATTCTGGTCACGGCTAGCTCGAATTACAGCCACGGAATAAACGATCGCAGAATGGGAGTTTTTAGGGGCAGTTGCAACCTGTTTGACCTTATTTGAAGCCTTGGCATCTGTTTCGTAAACAATTCCGGCATCGGCTTTACCCGTTTCTACAAGCTCTAAGACATTGCGGACAGAGCTGCCCAAGATAAACTTTGGTTGCACCCGACCCCAAATTCCCAGATTTTCTAACACTTCTTTGGCATATTGCCCGGCTGCAACATTACGTGGATCGCCGATCGCAATTCGTTTAATGGCTGGATTGGTCAATTGACGAAAACTGCTTAACCCCACTTCAGCCCCCTCTGGAACAATCAACACCAGTCGGTTTGTGAGTAAGTCTTGACGGGTATCCGGTAAGATTAATTGTTTTTGCTGCCAGACATTCATCTGCTTACTCGCGTCTGAAATCACAACATCAATCGGTTTAGTCTGCTCAATTTGCTGTTGTAAAGCACCGGATGAGGCGAAGCTATAAGTAACAGCGATGCCTGTATTTGCCGCCTTAAATAAAAAATCGACTTCCTGAAGCGCCGCTTCCAGGCTAGATACAGCCCCAATCAAGAGAGAAGGGGATTGGGCAAGTGCACTTGGCGCAACGAAATTTTTGGCGGGTAAGATACTCTGTGGCAGAATTGACACTAGTAGGGGCAGCAATAGACTGCTAAAGAAAAGCGTAATCTGTCTTCGTTTCATAACAATTCTTCAAATTAAATCCTTCATTTAGAACAAATGACTGGTAGAGCTAACCCCGATAGCGGAGAGATTGTAGCTAAATTTTTCTCGCAATGATGTAAACCATGTGCCAGTAGTTTTTCCTCCCCGGCTGCTGCCATACGCTCACGGGAAACACCTGTCTACTGGGTAGCAAGGGTTCTTGCAGATTTTAGTGTTCCTTTCAATGGATCTTGGCAGACTGGTCGCAAAAAATGTCGCAAAAAGTAGGAGGTTCATCTTGTTTGGTGGAGACAGCCTTGATCAGAAGCCGGTGTTGAGTGAGCACCCCATCCTACAACAGAGTTTTGCGGTTATTGATCAGGAAATCGGTGAACACGCTTTTACAGCAGCGGAATACGCCATTGTCAGGCGAGTGATTCACAGCACGGCAGATTTTGAATTTAAGGAACTGGTGCGCTTCAAGCCAGGGGCGATCGAGGCGGGGGTCAGGGCATTGCGTCAGGGCATCCCGATCGTTACCGATGTCAGCATGGTGCAACAGGGAGTAAAGACGATGGTAGAAAAAACCTTTGGCAACCCCCTGATCAATGCGGTAGGGCAGGTAACTGAGGCACTCCCCGGAAAGACACGCACAGAGACCGGTCTACTCCACTGCTTAGAACACTACCCAGCGGCAATTTACGTGATTGGCAATGCCCCGACAGCCTTGTTAGCCCTCTGTGACAACCTACCCACACCGAAGCCGACGCTGGTGATTGGTGCGACTGTCGGTTTTATCAACGTGGTGGAGTCTAAATCTGCCTTGGCTCAGACCGATGTCGCCCAGATTCGAGTCGAGGGGCGCAAGGGCGGATCTGCTGTGGCAGCAGCTATTTTGAATGCGTTGCTGGTTCTGGCCTGGAAGACAGCGCCCCCTGGGTTCTGAAGGTTCGGCAATTTCGCGTTGAATGGTACGGTTTCTAACAGTGGGGCGGGCGGCAATTCTTGTTAGTCTTGGTTAAATTAGAGGGGAATACCCTAACCCTGGCGCTGAGTTGGGAGAGTGTGAATGGCAGCAACTGACTTCAAAGATTATTACTCGATTTTGGGGGTCCCTAAGACGGCCACGGCGGAAGAGATCAAGAAAGCATTCCGCAAGCTGGCCCGCAAATACCATCCGGATATGAATCCCGGCGATCTCCAGGCGGAGGCCAAGTTTAAGGAAGTCAATGAAGCCTACGAGGTCTTGTCTGATACTGAAAAGCGCCAGAAGTATGACCGGTTTGGTCAGTATTGGAAGCAGGCAGATCAGGCCCGATCGCCCTATAGCGGAAGCTACAGCACCAGTGTAGACTTTGATGGCTTTGAGTTTGGTCGCTATGGTAGCTTTGAAGAGTTTATTAACGAATTGCTTGGCCGTATGGGCACAGAGCCTGGCTATAGCCGCAGCACTCGTACCAGCTATCGCAGCTCTACGGGGCCAGCGAGCGGCGGGTTTGGTTTCGACGTCAGCAATGCGGGAGCCACTAATTTAGACAGTGAAGCAACTCTGACCCTAAGCCTGTCAGAAGCCTTCCATGGCGTACAAAAACGCCTCTCCCTGGGGAACGAAGAATTTGAAGTACGGATTCCCCCTGGTGCCAGGCCCGCCAGTCGGATTCGGGTGCGGGGTAAGGGCCGCTACAGCCCGCACTATACCTCTCAGCGCGGTGATCTCTACCTGACCGTAGAAATTATCCCCCACTCTTTTTTCCAATTTGATGGGGATAACCTGACCTGCGAGGTCGCCATTACCCCCGATGAAGCTGCTCTGGGGGCCCAGATTGACGTACCAACCCCAGATGGCCCAGTTAAGATGAACATTCCCGCCGGAATTCGCTCTGGGCAAACCCTGCGGCTACGCGGCAAAGGTTGGAAGACCGCTAAAGGTGACCGCACCGACCAAATGGTGCGGATTGTCATCACCGCCCCCAAGGAACTCAGCCCTACCGAGCGGGAGTATTACGAAAAACTGCGAAGTATTCGCAGCTTTAATCCCCGTAGCACTCTCAAAGATATCCGGCTGTAGGAAATCGGGAGAACGCCCCTGGCCTTTGACCATTTCACCCCTTCAAGTCAGGCGTTGGCAGTCTGGATAGCCCCTGGAGCAGGAGTTGAAAGAAGCCATCTGGATCGATCGTATGGACAACCTTGGCATTGGGTGGCGCTTGAGTAACATTCCAGACATCGACAACCAATCGGCCCATGGTCAGTTCACTGGCAATTTCCATAACGACGTGGGCAGCATAGCTGGTAATGAGCTCCGGCTGGAGGAGATAGGCAATCACACAGGGGTCATGCAGGTAGGAACCGCTAATGCCGTGGCGTTGCTGATCATAGCGGCCATAATGCAGCAGCAGGGAAGCCACCGCCTCGCCTAAGGGTGCCGCCAAGGTGCGAATGGCTTGAATCCGATCGGGGGTCGCAATCACCTGATGGGTGACATCCAGACTAAAAACAGTGATGGGCAGGCCAGAGGTTAACACCACATGGGCCGCATGGGGGTCAGTGTAGAAATTGAATTCTGCTGAGGGGGTGACATTGCCGTGGGTGACCGCTCCCCCCATGATCACGATGTCTTGAATTCGAGGCCCAATTTTCGGTTGCTGCACCAGGGCAACCGCCAGGTTAGTCAGGGGGCCCAATGTTGCGATCGTAATCGGTGCAGTTGCCTGCAATAAGGTCTGAATTAGAAACTCGACGCCATGCTGGGGCTGCAACGGTAGGGTGGGTTCAGAAACTGCCAGACCGTCTAACCCAGTTTTGCCATGAACTTGCTCTGCGGTTTGCAGCGATCGCACCAGTGGTCGGGGGCATCCTGCATAGATCGGTATATTCCGTTTTCCAGCCAGATCACAGATAAAACGGGCATTGCGCTGGGTCAGGGCCAGGGGCACGTTACCGGCAACGGTGGTAATGCCCAGCAGATTCAGCTTTTCTGGAAAGGCCAGGGCCAGCAGTAGGGCGATCGCGTCATCGGCACCAGGGTCACAGTCAATGATGAGTGGTTTGGCAGTCATAAATAAAGAGACGAACAGCCTCTATCCCTCCCCTAATCAGGATTTAATGTAGAAACAATTGCAATTACTTTCAACCCTTCACAGGCAGCTTAAGATGGAAAAAACCAAGTTGCTTGATATCATGTTGCGTTCTATGGATTCTGTGCTGGCTGAAATGACAGCCCTGGATAATCAACTTTCTAATCGCCACATTCATTTAGATCCAGGTGGCTATTTCATCATTTACCTAAATCAAGAGGAGCGGTTGATTCAGGCCAAGCACTATACCAATGTTATTAATGACAAGGGGCTGGCCTGTGACCCAGAAACCGGCAAACCCTTCCCCTCCTGCGGTAAGTTAGAACGCACCCCCACCCAGGTCTATAGCGGGCGGACTGCGAAGGAAATTTCAGTGCAGATCTTTGAGCGACAGTCCCACTCTTGCCCGGTGACTTGCCTTGATCACGCGGTCTATCTGGGGCGCGAATTTCAGCGAGCAGAGGCCGCCCTCTTATCTGGCCATGAGTATGTCCAGGATTAGGGCGATGCCGAAAGGCAGGATGAGTTGAAACCAAGTTTCAAGCATCCTGCATCCTTTTCAGCACTGGTATCGGCAATACCCACTTAACGAGACTGCATGTACTGGTAGTACCACCAGGTCGCCATTGGAACAACTGTCGCAACGATCAAAAGCCCAAAAACCCAAAGGGTGGCATTGCTGGCCTTGGTCTCTTCCTTCGTGGCAAAGTTACGGTCTACATTCACCGTATCTTTGACTTGGGGGGGGCCCGGGTCTGGCTCGCCTGAAAGAATCGCCGTCAGTCGATCGCCCGCCCCCAAAAAGGCCTGGTTATACTTGATGCCTTCCTTTAAGGGAATGCCCATGGTTTTTTCCGTAATACTCTTGGCGATCGCATCGGGCATTATTGCTTTAACCGCCTCCCCCGTGCGAATCCCAATGTTATTAGTGATGTCATCAATCACAATTACCGTCTGTTTGGCCTGGGTCTCCGCGGTCGGAAACCACTTCTCAAACAGCTTATCTGCAAAGCTTTGGGACGTTTCGTCGTAATCCAACCGATGCAGTGTCACCATCCGTACTTCATAACCGGTCTGTTCTGCCAGATTGCTTAACTGGGTACTGAGCTTACCTTCATTGGTGCGACTGAGAATATCGGCCCGGTCGATAACCCATTCTGCCGGTGCGGGGGCAGCAAACTCATAGATCCCCATTGCGTTGGCGGGGGCAACCAGGAGTTGGCCAAATAGCAAAGCTCCAAGGATCATGACAAAAAACCGTTGAACTATGTGGATCCAACGGCAATGATGTGTGAAAAGCCCTTCCATAAATCTTGATTGCGTGACGGCATGTTTACACCATACACCCCCCTCTGTGCATCAACAATCCACTAATTGCTGGAAGTGTTACCTTCTTTAACAAGAGAACCATCTAGGCGTAGGAGCATTAAGAAGAATTAAGCTATGTATGTATTAATTGGAGGCGCTGGCCTGCTGGGGTTAGATTTGGCACAGCGGTTGTTAGACCTGGGACATACCGTCGCTGTGGTTGATATTGATGCGGCAGCTTGTCGCTATGCCCGTGAGCGACTGGGGGTGATGGCCTTTGAGGGCAGCGCCGTCAGCACTGATGTATTACTCGAAGCGGGGATCCGTAAAGCCCATGCCGTTGCGGCTGTTTTGCGAGATGACGCTCTGAATCTGGCCATGGTCACCTTAGCTCGTCACTACGGGGTAGAGCAAATTTTGGTCAGAATGATGCATCGCGATTTTTCCGAGCCGTACCGCATTGCTGGCGCAACCCAGGTGATTAATGTGATTGATCTGGCCGTTTCGACAATGGCCAATGCGATCGAATACCCCCAGGTAGAATCGATGATGCACTTTGAACAGGGCCAGATAGAAGTCCTGAAACTGGCATTGCCGCCCAATTGCAACGTGGTGGGTCGCAGTGTGGCAGAGATTGCTCAAGATTCCCGGTTTCCCAGGGGGTCTTTGATTATTGGCTATCAACCCCATGCCCGCATGGATCTGATGATTCCCAACGGCAATACTATCCTGGAGCCAGACTCTACTGTCCTGATTGTCACCAAACCGGGTAGCCTCCACGCAATCATTGACTTTATGGAAGGCGAACGGGACAGCGGCCAAGCAAATCAGGCTTAACAGCCATACCCCTCAGGAGGTCACCAACCGTTTCCGTAAAGAATCTGCCCGTCGCTTGGCGGTGGTATTATCGGGCTCGATCGCCAGGGCCTGATCGTAGGCTGCCAGCGCCTGACTGGTTAATTGTTTGCGTTCGTAGGCGTGCCCCAAATTATTCAGCGCCGTAGTGTAGTCGGGGTCAGCTTTTAATGCCTCTTTATACTGACGAATCGCCAAATCGTACTGCTCTTGAGCAAAGTAAGAAAACCCTAGGGCATTGTAGATTAAAGCATTTTCCCCTGATCCCAGATCGCCGCCGACCTTGAGTGCCTTTTGCAACAAATCTGACGCCTTGGCAAAGAGCCGTTTGTCGAGATAAATGCTGGCAAGTTCGTAATAATCCTGAGCCGTTCCCTTCTCTTGAGAAAGTTTGTTTTGCAGTCGGGTTAGAGCACTTTCAGTACGCCGGGTCTTAAAGATCTGGCGGAACACCACGAAGCCGGCGATCGCTAAAAGTACGAGCAACAGAGAAATATAAATCAGAGGAAACTTGCCTTCCATACTAAGCTGCTTCTCAACCAGAATTTAAATGACACACACCCAACTTACCGCAAGCATGACTCGGTTTGCCATTCAGATTCCGTTGCTCGGGCTTCCCATTCCTTTACAATGTGTAATGTGTTCAGGATGTCTGGGGATAAAGGTCTAGGATGCGTGTTGCGATCGTTGGAGCTGGGTTAGCTGGCATGGCTGCCGCTGTGGAACTGGCAGATGCAGGCCATGAAGTGGAAATTTTTGAATCTCGCCCCTTCATTGGCGGCAAGGTAGGAAGCTGGGTTGATGGAGATGGCAATCACATTGAGATGGGGTTGCATGTTTTTTTTGGCTGCTACTACAACCTGTTTGACTTGATGAAAAAGGTGGGGGCTTATAACCATCTGCTGCTGAAGCAGCACACCCATACCTTTGTGAATCGGGGGGGGCAGACTGGTGCCTTAGACTTTCGCTTTCTCACGGGTGCTCCCTTCAATGGCTTGAAAGCCTTCTTCACTACCTCTCAATTGTCTCCAAAAGATAAGCTGCAAAACGCGATCGCCCTCGCGACCAGCCCCCTGGTGCGTGGTCTGATTGACTTTGATGGAGCGATGCGCACCATTCGGGATCTGGATGACATCAGCTTTGCCGATTGGTTTCGCAAGCATGGTGGCTCAAATGGGAGCCTCAAGCGCATGTGGAACCCGATTGCCTACGCCCTGGGCTTCATCGATACGGAAAATATCTCTGCCCGTTGCATGCTCACCATCTTTCAGTTCTTTGCCGCCAAAACAGAAGCCTCTGTTCTCAGAATGCTGGCTGGGTCACCCTATGAGTACTTGCATCGGCCAATTCAGGATTATCTAGAGGCAAAGGGGGCGAAGCTCCACACCCGCCGCCGGGTCAGAGCCATTCAGTATCACGAGCAGGATGGGCAAACCCAGGTGACTGGCCTCTTGATCGCCAACGGTGAGCAGGAAGAATCAGTCACGGCGGATATGTACCTGGCAGCCTGTGATATACCGGGGATTCAACGCCTGATCCCCCCGGCATGGCGACAATGGCCTGAGTTTGACAATATCTACAAGCTAGAAGCAGTTCCTGTCGCTACGGTGCAACTCCGGTTTGATGGCTGGGTTACAGAGCTCCATGCTACAGACCAGCGCCGTCAGTTAGAGCGAGCCGCAGGGCTGGATAATTTGCTCTACACCCCTGATGCCGACTTTTCTTGCTTTGCAGACTTGGCCCTCACCAGCCCCCATGACTATTATCGGCAAGGGCAGGGTTCCCTGATGCAACTAGTGTTGACCCCCGGTGACCCCTTTATTAAAGCAAGCAACGAGGCGATCGCCCAGCATGTGCTGAATCAGGTGCACGACCTCTTTCCCTCCTCACGGGAACTAAACATGACCTGGTATAGTGTGGTGAAGCTGGCCCAATCCCTTTACCGGGAAGCCCCTGGGGTGGAACCGTACCGCCCCCCCCAAAAGACCCCCATCCCCAATTTCTTCCTGGCAGGCAGCTATACAGCTCAAGATTACATTGACAGTATGGAGGGGGCTACCATCTCCGGCAAGCAGGCTGCTGCCGCAATTCTGGCACCGACGGGTCATCAGGTACAGGGTACTGGGTTATTTAAGTACTAACAGCCCAGTCGCCCCCCTAATAGGATGTAATCAGCAACTCCGTGATCTTGCCCCGCCGTTCGGCTTTGGAGTTAATTGCTCTCGTCGCAAAAATCAAATGCAGGTTAAACTGCTGATAAAGATCTCTAATCAAGGAACAGTCTGAGTTAGACACCATCACTTTGACGCCCCGCGCAGCCAGCTCAACCGCCACATCCCGCAGTCGAATCTGGTCAGCTTCTGTAAAAGAGTAGCGATTGTAGGCAGTAAAACTGCTGGTCTGGCTAATGGGGAAATAGGGGGGATCAAAATAAACGAAATCTCGGCTGGTTTTGGCGCAGTCAAGAATTGCTTCAAAGGGAGCAACCGAAATCGAGGCCGATCGCAACGCCAACGCACTAACCCGGAGTAGCTCTGGATCCGCAATTCCTGGTTTTTTGTAACGCCCAATTGGAACATTGAACTGGCCTTTTGCGTTTTCTCGATAAAGGCCATTAAAACAGGTCTTATTCAAATAAATTAACCGAGCTGCCCGCTCCAAATCAGAGTCAAAGATTTGGGAGCGCATGAAATAGTAGTAATCTGGACAGTGGCGATCGCGATGCTCAACTAACAATGCAATCAGTGGCTCTACCTGGTCGCGCACACAACGATAGACATTGACCAATTCCCCATTGATGTCCATCAACATCGCCCGACCGGGCAAGAGATGGAAAAAAATAGCACCACCTCCCAAAAACGGTTCGTAGTAGGTTGAAAACGTTTTTGGGAAATAGGATAAATACTGAGGAATTAAGCGGCTCTTGCCACCGGCCCACTTCAAAAAGGGACGAGGATAAATCGCTGAAATGAGTTGGGTCTGCATTCTCCCATGATAGAAGCGATTTTTAAGGTTGAATGCATTTATCTATATGCTGCTGGGATTGTCCAGACAGGGCATCATTTTGTGACATATCCTACTAGCTTGCCTACCCGACTCTGATTGCAAGCAATACAGCACGGGCTTCCAAGCTTTCGGCTACACAGTTCACAGGCTGGGCAACCCCATCGCCTCCCTATGCGTTGTTTAGACTCCGCGTGATGACCCACCGCAGAGTATTAATTTTTGGTTTGATGCGG
>JBJTUO010000283.1:0-23749 GCA_046080785.1 Leptolyngbyaceae cyanobacterium
GCCGCAGGTATAGCCCTTTTTCCACCTCTTCCGTCTTGCCTATCATGTACGGCAGCACGTTATCTGGCCGGATTTGATAGACTTGCCGATTCGCTTTCAACAGAATCCGGCGCGTCTTCATCTGTTGACGCTTCGATAACATGAACCCATCCAACCAATACCCTTTCGTAATCTCAGGCGGAAATAGTTCCGGGTGCTGAGCAATCTGCTCGTCTAAATACTGCCGATAGCCGACACTGTCCTCAATCCACTCATCGTATACCACCTGTTCAGGTAAGGAGAGACAGATCGTTTTATCCCCAGCAGTAGTGCGTTTGCGGAAGTATGGACGCAAACGTTTGGTGATGATTCATGAACAGGAGGATTTGCAAGATGCCCCACGATTTTTACTGACCGATGCCCTGCATTGGGAGAGTAGACGGGTAATGGAAACGTGGACGTATCGGTGGTCCTGCAAGGTTTTTCATGAGGTGAGTAAACAGGTGACGGGGTTAGAATCGGCTCAGGTTCGCAATGAGGACGCGGTGAAACGCCATTTTCGCTTAAGTTGTGTAGCGCAGTCGATTCTGCAACGAGCAACCTGTAGTGGCACACAATCATGCCTACAATAAGGGCCAAGCAACCGACCCGGTTGCCTATTTAGCTGCGCCTGAAAACCGAGACCTCGGTGTTATCAAAACTGTCCGTAAACCGCCGAAAAAGTTTGACTTCAGTCCCTATGTCTATGCTCTTCCGGGCACCTCTTGACAAAAGGTCTCAGAGTCTAACTTGCTACCCATCGATTAGAGTATTTTACTTCTGATGCTGTGTCTCTCCCCCAAACCCTAAATGCGCCCAACGGCTATTATCTGCTCAATGTCTTACCCCTCCTCAATTGAGCTTTGTTGTCTAATCCTTAATTTATGTCGTCGTAAAAGAGCCACACCCTTCTGAATTCTAAATTCTGGCTCCTATTGCGGAGATAACTTTTGGCATTGAAGAATAGCCCCTTCTGAGTAGGCGATAGCTAGATCAACCGCCAATTTCCGACATTTCTCGGTTGAGTGGAATTGTATCTTCGGCCAGACCATGGCCCCAGGGTTTGATCCAGATGCTATCGGACAGCAGTTGCCTCAAATCAGCATCACTGGCTCCGTTCCGTAACGGTTTCAGGACATCGACTTCCTGTTCCCGCAGCAGACAAAGCCGCAACCGACCATCAGCGGTGAGGCGGGCACGGTTACAACTGGCACAAAAGGGTTTACTGACTGAGCTGATAAAGCCCAGAGACCCTCTGGCACCTGGCAATTGATACACTCGGGCTTCCCCGTCTAGTTGGCCGTTATGGCAAAGGGTTAGTGGCCCAAACTTGGCGACAATCTTCTGCTTCAACTCCTGTTCGGTAACTACGCCAGTTTGCTGAAACCCTGCAGTACCGGCAAAGGGCATCATTTCGATAAATCGCACCTGCCAGGGATAGTCGTAGGTGAGGCGTGCTAGCTCCAGCACATCTTCTTGGTCATTAAATCCCCGCACGATCACGGCGTTTAGTTTAATCTGGAGGCCAGCTTGCTGGGCAGTCAGAATGCCTCGCCAGACTGCTTCGACCTGCCCCCAACGAGTAATCTGGTTAAATTTCCCAGGATTTAAGCTGTCAATGCTGATATTAAGCCGCTGTAGACCAGCCGCTGCTAAAGGTTGGGCCAGTTGCTCCAGTAAAACTCCATTACTGGTCATGGCCACAGTCTGGACTCCCGGCGTCTGGGCGATCGCCCGGACAAGCTCCACGACGTTTTCGCGAATGGTTGGTTCTCCCCCGGTCAGCCGAAACTTATGAAACCCCAGGCATTCGGCAAAAATGCTGACCAGTCGGATTAATTCCTGATCTTGAAGTAAGGTCGCCTTTGGCCGAAAGGTCATTTGTTCCGGCATGCAGTAAAGGCAGCGAAGGTTGCAACGATCAGTCAGTGAAACTCGTAAATAGTTAATTGCTCGACCGTACTGATCGAAGGTCACGACCACTCCTATCTATAGGTACTGATTTTTAGTGTAACTCTGATGATACTGGTGTTCAGTCGAGAGTGAGCCTCAATTATCAGTATCTTTTGACCTATGGGTTTTCTTCATGGCTGCTTGCTATACACTGGAAAATAAATTAAGACTACCCCTTTTGGTAGGAGGCGAATCTAATGGATCTTTTATTAATGATTGGCTTAGCTACCGGCCTATTGGGTGCCGTCTTTCTCCTCACTATTGGCTGGCATCTTGTTCCCTTTCCCCTACTGTGGCTATTGTTTGCCATTCTGTTAGTCACCCACGCACTACTGATGCAAGTTCAACGCCAATTGGCTACCGCTAGTCGTGAAGCGATGAATAAAACAGAGGGGAGCGGCCTATATTCTGAACTCAGGTATCGTGGTGCTTCTTACCAGTCGGCTCCCTCCCAATCAGAAACCGCAAAACTAGCTTCAGATTCGCCATTGACGATGACTGGGAAATATCGAGGGTCTCGCTGGGGTACTGTAAAGCAATCAGACGCTTCTCTTTAACCAATTCATCGGTAGGAGAAGCTTACCATCATGGAATCAGGTACAGATCCTTTATCGAGCGATCTCCCTTCCCGGCAATCGGGGCAGCGCTCCCAAGGCCAGTGGTTTAACCACGGGGCAAGGCGTCTCTTGATCCTGTTAGGTTTATTGGCGATCGTCCTGGTAAGCTTCCCCCTCTCTGCCCAAATCAAACAGGTTGCCCAAGCTCCTCCCCGCACAGAGATTCGCGGTGTTTGGATGACAAATGTAGACAGTGATGTGTTGTTCAATCCCGATCGTCTGCGTCAGGGTGTGCAAGAGTTGGCCCGGTTAAATTTTAATACCCTCTATCCTGTCGTCTGGAATTGGGGCTACACTACCTACCCCAGTGCGATTTTGAGAACCGCGATTAGTGCCCCTGTTGACCCTCGTCCTGATAATCTGGTGGGGCGTGATAGTTTAGCAGAGCTGGTTGAGGTGGGTCACCAACACAAGATGGCGGTGATTCCCTGGTTTGAATTCGGCTTCATGGTGCCTGAAGATTCAGCCATGGCACTACGGCATCCTGATTGGTTAACTCAAAAACGTAATGGAGATCAAACTTGGCAAGAGGGCAAATATCCACGGGTGTGGTTAAATCCATTTTTACCTGAGGTGCAACAATTCGTTCGTGGGTTGATTCTAGAGATTGTGACTAACTATCAGGTTGATGGTATTCAATTTGATGACCATTTTGGCTTACCCGTTGAATTTGGTTATGATGCCTATACCGTGCAGTTGTATCAACGAGAGCATGGGGGTAAAGCGCCTCCTGCCAATCCAAACGATCCAGAATGGATGCGTTGGCGAGCGAACAAAATCACTGGGTTTCTGAGCCAGATATTTCGAGATATCAAATCTCGTAATACCCAGTTAATTGTGGGCCTGTCTCCCAATAACTATGACTTTGCCTATAATCATTCTCTACAAGATTGGCGATTATGGGAGCGTAACGGCTTGATTGAAGAATTAGTTCTACAGGTTTATCAAAACAACCTGAGTTCCTTTAACCGTCAGTTAGCAGCGCCCGAAATTCAAGATTCACGCCGTCATATTCCTACAGGTATCGGAATTTTAACTGGCCTGAAACCCAAACCCGTTCCGATGCGGCAAATTCAAGAACAGGTGCAGGCTGTGCGCAGACAAAATTTTGCTGGAGTCTCTTTCTTCTTTTACGAAAGTCTGTGGAAGTTAACGCAAGAGTCGGCTGACAGTCGTAAAGCGGGTTTCCAATCTGTATTTCCGACCCCTGCGCCGCGCCCAGACATCAGTTGAAGCTGGGGTTTGTCTTGAGCCCCATCCCTTCCTGTTCAATCGACTCGCTCAAGTTGCCAGAGAATCTGGTTTCCCTCTCGACGGACGCGGGATACCACCCAATTACGCCAGACCCAGTTGTCTCCTCGGCTGGTAACGGCACTGGCATTGACATCCATCAGGTCAGCCAGTTCTGAACTCGTAATCAGATACCCTTTATTGGCAATCTGATCTGCGATCGTTAACGTCTCGATGACATGCTGTAGGTGAGCGACCCGCACCTCGCGGGGCAGCTCTTCTAGGCTATCAGAGGGGTTGAGAAGTGAAGGATCACTCATAGATAAATCTGGCATCAAACCAGTAGGGGATAAAACAGTAGTAGATTTTAGCGTTTTAGCATCGATAGTGGAATCTGTCGATAAATCAAATTTTGCAGCAGTACTCTTGGGTACTCCATCAGACAGTTTTTGGCTGGGGGCAGCGGGGTCTTGCCGCAATGCTGGAGTCTTACCCAAGGAAAAAGCACGGGCGATCGCATCGCACCGCTCATTTCCTTGATTTCCGGCATGGCCCCGCACGTAACGCCAATCCACCTGTTTTCCATTTAATACATCTAGTTCCTGCCATAAATCCTGGTTCAACACTGGCTTACCGGCTGCCGTTATCCACCCCTTTTGTTTCCAGTTTCGAATCCACTTGGTAATCCCATTTTTGACGTATTCACTATCCGTAAACAACTCAATTGATTGCGCTTGCCCAGACTGCTGGATAAATTCCAAGGCAGCGATCGCGGCCTGCAACTCCATGCGGTTATTGGTGGTCTGCGACTCAGAACCGCCCAATTCATAAACGGAGTCATCCACAAAATAAATAACGACGCCCCAACCACCAGGCCCTGGATTTCCAGAGCAAGCCCCATCTGTGTAAATTTGCCGAATTGCCGACATCATTTGACCAACTAATCTTGTTTCAATTGCGATACACTTCATGCACCACTGTGCCATCGCTAGCAATCAATTGCACCTGTAGGGGCATTTGACCGTAGGCATGGGTGGAACAGGAGAGGCAGGGATCGTAACAGCGAATCCCATGCTCTACCCGGTTGAGTAACCCTTCTGGAATTTGATTGCCGTGGATGTAGTGTTTGGCAATTTGGGCCACCGTCTTATTCATGGCCAGGTTGTTATGCCCAGTAGCGATGATCAGGTTAACCTTTTGAATCAGACCATTTTCGTCCACCTGGTAATGGTGGAATAGGGTACCCCGTGGTGCCTCACTCACCCCCACAGCATTTAATTCGTTGACTCCACCGTAGGCTCGCACCTTGGTCGATAACAGGTCTGGGTCTGCCATCAGTCGCTCAATTTGCTCCAGGCAACAGAGAATCTCGATCAGGCGAGCGTAATGGTAATAGAGCGAAGATGTCGGGACGCCACCAGCCCGATCGCGGAACTCCCATAACTCTCGATCGGCAGCCGGAGTGCCCATGTGGCTACAAATATTGAGTCGGGCCAGGGGCCCTACTCGATAAATGCCATCTGGGTAACCTAATGGTTTGTAGTAAGGGAATTTTAAGTAAGACCAGGGCTCAACCGCCTCTCCCAGGTAATTGAGATAATCATCTTCACTTAAATGATCGGCAACAATATTGCCTTCACTATCGGTAAAGCGAATCTGGCCGCCGTAATGCTCCCACGCTCCATCCTTGCCGACCAGACCCATAAATAAAGAGGGAAATTCTCCAAATGTGCCCACCTCTTCTTGCAGTTGGGTATCCAGCATCTGCTTAAACAGATCAATGCCAGTGCGGATGGTGGCAAAGGACTCTGGCAGACGATCGCAGATCCACTGACGCCCCTCTTGGGTAAGCGGCGATCGCACACCACCGGGTACAGTCCAAGCGGCATGAATCTTGCGGGCGCCCAACAGTTCAATAATAGTCTGACCAAACTGCCGCAGTCGGATCCCAGCTCTCGCCAGTTCCGGGTTTTCCTCAATTAAACCAAACACATTGCGCTTGGCCGGGTCACTATCCCAGCCTAAAAGAAAATCTGGACTGCTGAGGTGGAAGAAGGAAAGGGCGTGGGATTGGGTCAGTTGTCCCAGGTTCATCAAGCGGCGTAACTTTTCAGCGGCGATCGGCACTTTTACCGCCAGAATTTTGTCTCCGGTCTTAGCTGAAGCCAGTAAATGACTGACCGGGCAAATGCCACAAATGCGGGCGGTAATCCCAGCCATTTCTGTAAACGGGCGACCCTCACAAAATTTCTCAAATCCCCGGTATTCGACGACATGAAAACGAGCATCATCCACTTCTCCAGCGTCATTTAAGTAAATGGAGACTTTGGCATGGCCCTCAATACGAGTAATGGGATCAATAATTACTGTTTTAGACATAGGGGATTACTCCAAAAGCTTATTGTAGAGAGGAAGAAGACAGGAGACAGAAGGGAAAAGAAGATAGATGGCTGAGGCTTTGGGTATAGGGGCTTGTAGATCCCCAATTTTTTATTAACGGAGCGTTTGTAAACCAATGTTTCGATCCCCCTAAGTCCCCCCGCTTTGCGTCTGACATTCAGTCTGTCCCATATTCTGGCTTCTGGCTCCTGATTTCTGGCTCCTTCCGATACAGATGAATAACCAGTAATCCATAAACCTTCACCCAAACTTAATCATTTCTCGCCCTGCCATCTCAGGCATTTCGCCCCGTAAGAGCGGCTCCAGGGTGGCACGAATGCGATCTGCTGGGGGGGGGCAACCGGGCATATAGATATCCACAGGTACCACCTGGTGGACGGGCACGACTTGCTCCAGGAGTTCTGGAACGATGCCGGGGGCATGGGGTAATTGTTTATTGGCGTCTGCCAGCTCGATATAGCCCCGTTTTAAGACGGGCTCTGCCCCGCCCAACATGTTTCGCATACCGGGAACATTGGCAGTAACCGCACAATCACCAAAAGAAATCAGAACCTTTGTGTTGCGACGAACCTGATGGATTAGTTCCAGATTGTCTTGGTTGGCGATGCCGCCTTCTACCAGACACACGTCTACATCTGTGGGATAGGCTTTCAAGTCTGACCCCACTGGACTGTACACCACCTCTACCTGTTGGGCCAGGTCAATCAGCCATTCATCCAGGTCTAGAAAAGACATGTGACAGCCGGAACAACCTGCTAACCAGACCGTTGCAAATCGAATTTTATCTGCCATATCGGTTTCCTATCGCGTCCATTCTTTTTTCTCGCGGGCTGTCACCAAAAACTCTAGTTTGGCCCGGTCTCGTTCTTTTTCACCGGTTGTCTCTCCCTTGCGGAAGATAGCACCCGTGGGGCAGGCATCGACGCACTTACCACAGGCGGTACAGGCATCCACCTCTCCCCACGGCTGATTCAAGCCTGAAACGATATAACAATTAGCCCCTCGCTGTGCCACATCCCAAACATGGGCCCCTTCAATCTCATCACAAACTCGCACACAGCGAGTACAGAGAATGCAGCGGTTGTGATCAATCCCAAACCGGGGATGGGAGACATCCACAGAGCGATCGGGAAAGCGGTAGGGAAAGCGAGAATGATCCATCCCGACCTGGATCGCCACATCCTGCAATTCACAATTCCCGTTTGCCACACAGACGGAGCAGACGTGATTGCCCTCGGCAAACAACAATTCCACATTCATGCGCCGATATTCTTGCAATTTGGGTGTATTCGTTTGCACCTCCATGTCTTCCGCAACCTCCGTGACACAAGCAGGCAGGAGTTTATTGACACCCTTTACTTCCACCAAACACAGGCGGCAGGCACCCACAGGGGTTACGCCCTCTAAATGGCATAGGGTTGGGATCGGAACTTTCACTTCCCGTGCCGCCTCTAAAATCGTGGCTCCCTGCTCGATCGCCACATCAATACCATCAATTTTGAGTGTTTTAACCGTCATTGAGCGATACCTCAAAAAGCATTCACCAGTAGGGTGGGCAATGCCCACCTGTAATTTAAACTGTTTCCATATTTCTAAAGGCCCATCCCCGTCGGAGCTTAGGGATGGCTAGGGGAGGTGTTTCCATTTAAGAAAGCTGGCTCCTGTAGTAAAGCGGTGTATTCTTCGCGAAAATATCGCAGGGTACTGAGCACCGGGTTTGGTGCGCTCATGCCCAGTCCGCAGAGGCTCATTTCTTTAACCATGTGACAGAGGTGCTCCAGTTGTTCCATGTCTTGCTGACTGGCCTGGTGATTCAGGAGTTTTGTCAGTAGACCATAGAGTTGAACAGTGCCAGCCCGACAGGGGACGCACTTGCCGCAACTTTCCCCCTGGCAAAAATCCATATAAAACCGGGCAATTTCTACCATGTTGGTCTCTTCATCCATGACAATCATGCCGCCAGAGCCCATCATGGTTCCCAGTTGGATCAGAGAGTCATAGTCTACGGGCGTGTCTAGCAGCGGTGCAGGGATGCAGCCACCGGATGGCCCCCCTGTTTGCACGGCCTTGACCTTGCCACCACCAGGCACTCCACCGCCCATGGCTTCCACAATCTGGCGCACACTGGTTCCCATAGGGACTTCTACCAGCCCTGTATTGTTGACTTTACCGGTTAAGGCAAAGACCTTGGTGCCCTTACTCTTCTCGGTGCCAATGCTGGCATACCAGTCTCCACCATTCCGGATGATGGGGACAATATTGGCAAAGGTTTCTACGTTATTAATTAGAGTTGGGCATTGCCATAGACCCGATTGGGCTGGATAGGGAGGCCGGGGTTTAGGATTGCCGCGCCCCCCTTCGATCGATTGCAGGAGTGCCGTTTCTTCCCCGCAGACAAAGGCCCCAGCCCCTATGCGCAGGTCGATCTTAAAGTCAAAGGCCATGTCAAAAATCTGGCTGCCCAGCAAGTTATAGTGCTTGGCCTGCTGAATTGCTTTTTGCAATCGCTTAATGGCCAGGGGGTATTCTGCCCGGATATAAATAAAGCCATGATTTGCCCCGATCGCGTAGGCCGCGATCGCCATCCCTTCCAGCACTCGATGGGGGTCACTCTCCAGGACGCTGCGATCCATAAAGGCCCCCGGATCGCCTTCGTCTGCATTACAGACCACATACTTTTGTTTACCAGGCATTTTGGCCACCGTTGCCCACTTCAAGCCAGTGGGATACCCGCCGCCGCCCCGTCCTCGCAGACCACTCCGGGTAATTTCTTCAACCACCTGACCTGGGGTCATCTCCGCTAACACCCAGTAGAGCTGCTCATAGCCGCCAGTGGCGATGTATTCTTCCACTCGTTCTGGGTCAATTTTGCCGCTATTCTCTAGCACAACTGGCATCTGAAGGCTAAAAAAGGGATGCTGAGGGTCTCCCTGAATGGCCGTTGCGGGTTCTCCTTTCAGCGCGGCAATAATCGAGGGCGCATCTTCTGGGGTCACCTGCTCATAGAGCTCCCCACTGGGGGAAAGCTCCACCAATGGCCCCCGGCCACAAAACCGCAGACAACCGACGCTACAAACCTCGACTTCCGTTGTCAGGCCTGCTTTTTCAACCGCTGTATCCAGACTTTTTTTGACTGCATCGGAGCCGGAAGACAAGCAACCAGCGGCCGTGCAGCACCGGATCCGGGTTTTCTGGGCCCGATCGCGCTCTACCTCAGCAATGCGATGTAGTTCTGAAATATCCATGCAATAATCCTCTGGCACCAAATCTCAACACTTATGCCTGACGGAGCGATCGGATTGTATCTAAGGAACTATCTACCGTTTGTTTGCCGCAAACAGTGCCGTCAAACACAACCGCTGGGGCGATGCCGCAGGCACCCAGACAGCGAGCCGCCAAGAGCGAAACTTCCCCATCCCCAGTAGTTTCACCGGTTTTTACTCCTAACTCGGCTTCCAGTGCTTCCATGATCCGGCCACTGCCTTTGACATAACAGGCTGTCCCCAGGCAAACCACACAGGTGTGGGTACCATTGGGCTTAAAGGAAAACAGGTGATAAAAGGTGGCAACCCCGTAAACCCGGCTCAAGGGCAATTTCAAACCACGAGCAATGTACTCCAGAACTTCTTCTTCCAGAAACCCCATGGACTCCTGAGCCTTATGGAGTACTTCAATCAGAGCATCTGGGCGGTACTGATACCGCTTCATGGTCATATCCAGCGACTTATACTGGCGATCGCATTTGGGATACGCGTCGGCAGCCCGCTTGTCAGTAGCAGGGATGGTTTTTTCCTGGGCAGTAGAAAAGGCAGTCATCGGCATTCCCTCTGATGGGAGGAGGTAAACTCGTATAACAGTCGTTTTTATCCTAGGCGGTGCCCCCCCGTCGGCTGCAGAAAGCGATCATTGTTTTTACAATTGCCTGCTTAGATGGGTTAATTTGCTAAGTAGTTAGACGCGATTGAATACACCCCCTGTAGTCCCCCTTTATAAGGGGGACGGCGACAGCCGGGGGCAGGTAGCTCGATACTAGTGAGCCCACTTCCTTTAGTCCCCCTTTGTAGGGGGACGGCGACAGCCGGGGGTAGACCAGGTAATTTTTTATGTCCAGGTACTTACCAATTCCACTGTGGTGGATTGGAAAAGGCTTTAAAGGAATTAAATTGGAAGGTATTACAGTGGAAGGTGAACGGTTCCATTGCGATCGCCCATGACTTTGGATTCAGCATCCTGTAGTTCCGATACCTTAGCGACCTGTGTACAAACCCTTGGGTTGACAGCCATAGAGCGGCACTTGTTTCTCTGCGCTGACCAAACTAAGCCCAAGTGTTGCTCAAAAGAAATCGGGCTGGAAGCCTGGGATTATCTGAAACATCGCTTAAAGGAGTTGAAGTTAGATCAACCCATCCCTGAGGGGGCAACCTGCATCTTTCGCACCAAGGCTAACTGTCTGCGGGTTTGCACCAAAGGGCCAATTTTGCTGGTCTACCCGGATGGCGTCTGGTATCACAGCGCAACTGTCCCGGTGATTGAGCGCATCATTCAAGAGCATTTGTTGGGAGGGCAGATTGTCCAGGAGTATGCCTTTCTCACCCATCCACTGTCAGAAAGTGAAGTAGCAGCAGGCGCGCCCCCCCTAAAATTAACTGGATAAAATTAATGGAAAGTGCTGAACTTTCCTGACATCTCCCTACAATGGTTGAAATAGTTTTTGGAGAGTCCCTAACTTGAGACGAACCTGCTACTCTGAGTGAGTAGAATCTTGTACTCAAAGACACTTGCTGCAATTGCGATGAGTTTCATCAACAGACTTTAAGTTAAGTTAGACAACCACTTATGGGAGATGGTGAGTAGCGAGGCATGAAGGAAACTACGATAGGCAGCCACAAACGTCTGTTACTGATTGATGACGATCCCAACCTAATCTTGCTGGTCAAAGATTATTTGGAATTTCGCGGTTACGAAGTGATTACCGCTGAAAACGGGCGAGAAGCCATAGAAATCCTTGAAGCCGATATCCCCGACATGATTATTTGTGATGTCATGATGCCTGAGATGGATGGCTATTCCCTGGTTAAGCACGTACGAGATAACCCTCGCACAAGTTGGATTCCGGTTCTTTTTCTTTCAGCCAAGGGGCAAAGTCAAGACCGGGTTAAGGGCTTAAACACCGGCGCAGATGTCTACATGGTGAAACCCTTTGAGCCAGAAGAACTCGTTGCTCAGGTAGAGTCGTCTTTGAAGCAGTCAGCCCGGATTTCTGATCGGGCAGGCAAATCGTCGGAAACCAGCCCTAAGCTCCAGGTGGCGTTTGATGTAGAGCTGACTCCCACAGAGCTGAAAGTTGTGCAATTTGTGGCGCGGGGCATGGCCAACCGAGAAATCGCAGATGCATTAAATGTTAGCCAACGCACAATTGAAAGCCATGTTAGTAATATGCTCGGCAAGACCGGGCTGCACAACCGAACCGAGCTGGCCCGTTGGGCGATCGAAAATCACAGGGCTTGATCCCTCTTGCCCCATTGAGAGTAACTATATCGGATCAAGCTAGCATTATAATACCGAGGATCCTGGGAAACCTCTGCTCCAACCCAGTCGGGTAAATTTAAGACCTGATTGGGATTGGTTAGCTCCACCTCTGCCAGAATCAACCCGGCATTTTCACCCCTGAATTCGTCAATTTCCCATAGGAACCCCTCTGATTCTAGGCGATAGCGGGTCTTTTCAATCAAAGGGCGCAGGCAAAGGGTATCTAACAGTTCTGCTGCATCTTTTAGCGGAATCGGATATTCAAACTCAGGCCGACTAATGTGTTCGGTTTTACCCTTGATCGTTAGAAACCCCCGATCTCCTGCAATTCGTACGCGCACGGTGCGATCCGGCTCGGCAACCAGGTAACCCTGACGATAGAGGGTGCCAGTCGCCTGCGATCGCCAGCCATCCCCAATCACCAAAAACTTGCGTTCAGTTTCGGTTGGCATCTATCCAGTCCTGATAGTGAAAGTATTCCATGACCAAAACTCTACTTTAAAACTGCACTTGAATGTCCTGAATCCCTTGGGGACGGCGAACGGTGAAGGTTGCCTGACCGGGTCGAGAACTGAGGAATTGTCGTAATTCTTCAAAATTTTGTAGGGTTTTGCCATTGATCGCAATCAGCAGATCGCCAGCATTGATACCAGCCTGCTCTGCGGGAGAGTTGGGCTCAACGATTTGAACGCGCAAATTTTCTCGCTTGACAATCACCCCCAGACGCACCCCCGTCGGGCTGGGAGGAGGTGCTGGAACTGGTGCCTGCTGAACGGGGGCACCACTGTAGCCCAAGGGTTCTGGTTGGGTTCGGATGGTTGGATCCATCGATAACGGCATCTGGGCGATTGGGGTGCCCTTCTCCTGCTGTTGGGTAACAAAGGTTTGGGCTACGGTTGCATTTGTGGCAAAACTAATCCCTGAGTTTTCCCCTGTATCCGACAACCAGATGGATTTGTTAACCCCAATCAGTTCTCCCTGCTGATTCAGCAAAGGCCCACCGGAGTTGCCGGGGTGCAAGAGCATTTGGGTCTGTAGATCACCATTGCCGCGCACCCCTGTCACCACCCCACGAGACAAAATTCCCGTTTTGCCAAAGGGGCTACCAATGGCACAGACTGCTTGCCCTGGGGGCAGGTCTACGGTGGTTGCAAATCGAATCGTTGGCAGTTGGTTGGCTGCAGCTAATTGCACCAGAGCCAGATCATTCACCCTATCGGTTGCAAACACCTTGCCCCGGTAGCGTTGACCCGCAAAAGTGCGAACCCAGACCAGATTATCGGGTGCTTCTCGAATCACATGGTGGTTGGTCAAAACTAACCCATTGCCAGTCAAAACACTACCAGAGCCTATTTCTTTACCCGCAAAAATTGTAACCACTGCAGGTCTGGCGTTCTGACACCCCTCCGGATTGGAACCCTTGAAAGGATTGATCCCCAGTGGGCCATCCGATCCACCCCAACTTGGCAAATTAGGTATGGGTAAGGCTGCAACCAATTGGCGCAATAGGACAATCAGCCCAATTAGGATAAGCCAGGGATAAAGTCTCATTTCTGATTTTTAGACAGCACTCAACCCCTCAGACCAGTCAGGTTCAAAACAAGAACTGAGTCCTAGGGGCACCCTCCGCTATCATAGCGCAGCCCCTGCCCTTGCTGATCCCAGGGATGCAACGGATGCTGGATGGTCGAAACGTTGTTGCAATTCATCCTGCTTTGCTGCAAGGCCCAGCCCCTCCCAAAGTAGAGAGTTTACCGACCGTCGCTAAAAGTTGACCTGCACAGTTGTGGGTTGACTGTTGCGATCGACCGTAAACAGCCCCGTAGAGGGGTGTTGGCTCAAAAAAGCCTGTACATCTTCTAACCGTTGAATCGAGCGACCATTAATTGCAACTAAGCGATCGCCTGGTCTTAAACCACTTAAATCTGCTGCAGAGCCAATTTCAACCTGGCGCACGATGAGATTTTTAGCATCCAGAATCACCCCCAACCGACCCTCATTTTTCCTGACAATGGCTGGACTGAGGGGTTGGCGATCGGAGGTGATTGGGGCTGGATTCTGGGGGCTGGATTCTGGGGCGACCGGCAGGGGGGATGGCCCTGAATTCATCAAGTAAGGCTCCAGAGCGGGCTGGGTTACCGGAGCTGATGGCGGTACAACAGAGCGGTTGTTCTGGTCAGTGGGCGGTTGTGATCCGGGTAGGGGTTGGACAGCGATGGTAGGATTCAGGGCACCGGGTCGGGCCTGCTCGATAAATTGCTGAGCAGTTCGAATATTAACCGCAAAGCTGATGCCGGTATTTTCCCCTGTTTCAGATAACCAGATGGATTTATTAATCCCAATCATTTCTCCCTGCTGGTTTAGCAACGGCCCCCCCGAGTTTCCTCCAAAGAGACGCAATTCTGAGCGCAGATCGGTGTTATTCCGAAAGCCAGAAAAACGCCCCTGGGTCAGGACTCCGGTTTGACCTTTGGGGCTTCCGATGGCACAGACTGGCTGACCGGGATAAATGTTATTTGCATGGCCAAATCGAATGGGAGTCAGGGGTTCCCCCGTTGAAATTTGAACCAGCGCTAAATCATTTTTTACATCACTGGCAATCGCCTGACCTGTATAACGGCTACCATTTGCCAACTTGACAAAGATTTTTGTTTGGCCCTTCGTTTGTACGGCTTCTCGCACAACATGGTAGTTCGTAATTAACAAGCCATCCAGATTGATAATGCTACCTGCACCAATTTCTTTGCCGGCATAGAGTGTCACGACTGAGCTGGCCGCAGAGCGACAATTGGCATAGGTGTCGGTGCCAGTAGACCGGGTAGACTGGGCGATCGCAGGAGCCATGATTACCCCAGGCAAGCCAATCTCTAAAGCAACTGCCGCCGTTAATAAACTTGAAAAGTTTAACATTTTCATACAGGGAACCCCGGTTATCAATAGGTGGTTACAATACACGCAGGTCTGGTTTACAGGGAAGATGACAGGGATGGATTTCTATTACTCTTATTTCTCTCACCCATTCGGGTACCCTGATCCGGAAAGTTTGTCACAAAATTCTCTTAAGTATAGTTAGGGGAGGGTAGCTCTATCGAGACCGTCTACGGCAACCTTCACGGTCTAAAGTCTAGTCAGATCAAGCAGTTGCAGCGACTCTATCATCAGCGACTGCCGAGCGATCGCTGTACTACGCCAGAGTTTGCTCAGCGCGTTGCAGCTATCAGCACTGAAATTGGCCAGCCCCTCTGCGTCTACATTAACCGGCGGGGGCAGGTGGTACGGGTGGCGGTTGGGTCTCCCCGGCAGACCCAGATACCCCCCCTAGAAATGCCGCGCTATGGAGATGCCCGTTTAAGTGGGATTCGCTGTCTGGCAACCCAATCCAAATCTGACCCGCCCAGCGAGTCTGCCCTCACAGCCATGACAATTCAGCGCTTGGATGCCCTGGTTACCCTGGTGCTCACAGGGGAAGGCTTTCAACGGCGCGGCGGCGGTGCCACGGGTTACATTCAAAATACCTATCTGGCCCATCTTGTGCCCCAGGGTGAAACCGCTTGGGTAATTTCACCGCCCCTGAGCCTAGAGGCGTTGACCGACCAAGACTTCGATCGCCTGATTGAAGGGTTAGAAGAAGAATTTCAGCGGGAGTATATTGCCCGACAGGTTGATCAGGATCAGGACCGGGTCTTGTTGGTCGGCTTAATGACGCAAGACCTGACCCTTGATCAATTTCATACCCGACTGCAAGAGCTGGCCCGTTTAGTGGAAACAGCAGGAGGACAAGTGTTGGGCACCCTTTGTCAACGACGGCCCCGGCCCCATCCCCAAACGGTGATCGGCGAAGGGAAGGTGCAAGAGGTTGCCCGTACCGCTCAAACGACGGGCGCAACTTTGATTGTCTTTGACCGGGATCTTTCTCCGGCCCAATCCCGCAACCTAGAAAGTCAAGTGGGTCTGCGAGTGGTAGACCGGACTGAGGTCATTCTCGATATTTTTGCCCAACGGGCCCAATCAGGGGCCGGCAAGTTGCAGGTAGAATTGGCCCAGCTTGAATATCGCTTACCCCGTCTGGTGGGGCGCGGGCAGGCCATGTCTCGGCTGGGGGGAGGGATTGGTACCCGCGGGCCTGGTGAAACTAAGCTGGAGACCGAACGACGAGCCATCCAACGGCGGATCTCGCGGTTGCAGCAGGGGGTTAATCAACTCCAGGCCCATCGAGCCAGACTGAGACAACGACGGCAGCATCAGGATGTGCCTGCGATCGCTGTGGTCGGCTACACCAACGCTGGCAAGTCTACATTATTAAATGTTTTAACCAATGCAGGGGTCTATACCGCAGACCAGTTGTTTGCCACACTAGACCCCACCACTCGTCGGTTGGTGGTGCCGGATGCAGTAACTCAAGAGCCTCGCACGATTTTGCTGATAGACACTGTCGGCTTCATCGAAGAGTTACCCCCTTCGCTCGTGGATGCCTTTCGAGCCACCCTGGAAGAAGTTACAGAGGCTGATGCCCTGCTGCATGTGGTCGATTTATCCCACCCGGCATGGCACAATCAAATTCAATCGGTGATGACTATTTTGGCTCAAATGCCGATCGCCCCTGGCCCGATTCTGCTAGTTTTTAATAAAATTGATCAAGTGGGGAGCGATCAGCTGGCAGTCGCTCAAGAAGAATATCCTCAGGCCGTGTTTATTTCAGCCAGCGATCGGTTGGGTTTAGAAACCCTGCGTTACAAATTGGGGCAACTTGTGCATTATGCCCACTCTTCTTAGGTGATTTGGCATGCAAGGGTTGGTTAATGGGGGGCGTTAGCGATAGCGTTCTACCCGCCACGATCGCTGCAAAGAGCAGATGGTCTGGGAGGGGCTGACAGGCTCAACGCTTCATTAGTGGGTACGAATTTAGGAGAGATCACGATGACACAAGAGTTAGAATCCTTTGCTCCCGAACGGCTGCTGCAGGAACTGCGAGCCCGGGAAAGCCGTCAGTCAGAAGATGTCGCAACTGTTTTTGGCGAGGGGCGGGTTGCCTCTGCCAGGATGGGCCTAGACGGGCAACTTGAAGCGGTACCAGAGTTGGCAGCCTTTGATACCCAGGCAATTGTGGCAGCCCTGCGGGCGCAGCAGAAGGTAATTTATGGCACGGACGATCGTCAGGAAATTTATGATGTAATTGACTCCGCAATTCTCACCGATGCAGACAGTGTCGTCGCCCTGGTGGCCGCTTCAAGCATCACCGATAATGGCGATGGCACTTCTACCCTGGCTGGGCCTCAGTTTGCGGCGCGCTACCAGCTCTGCCCCGATGAACCCTTTGGCAACCAGCCGGTAATTGCCTTTTGTACCGGCTTTCTGGTTGACCCCAGTATCGTTGCAACTGCGGCTCACTGCGTCCAGGAATCAACCCTCAAGTCGGTGCGGTTTGTCTTTGGGTTTGAGATGGAAAATGCAACCACTGCCGAAACCACCATTCCAAATAGCGAAATTTATCAGGGGAGCCGCATTCTGGGCCGACAGATCGGGCTTGAGGGGACAGATTGGGCGCTGGTACAACTCGATCGCCCGGTGTTAAACCACCCCTGGGTTAACATTCGCCGTGGGAATAAGATCGCAGACAATAGCGGTGTGCATGTGATTGGGCATCCCTGTGGCCTGCCCAAGAAATATGCAGGGGGTGCTGCTGTTCGCGACAATACAGCCGCCCGTTACTTTGTCGCCAACCTAGACACCTATGGCGGCAATTCTGGCTCACCCGTGTTTAACAGTGCAACCCACGAAGTTGAAGGGATTCTGGTGCGGGGGGAGACTGACTTTGTCAGAAAAGGCACCTGTAATGTTTCCAACATTTGCCCTGCCAATGGTTGTAGGGGCGAAGACTGCACACGAACTTCTGAGTTTCAGGAGTTAGTACCGCTCAATCGGCATGATGCCATTGCGTTTAACCCTGACAATGCCCAGGTTATTCGGGTGCGGCGGCGCTGGAAGATTGAGGTAAATGGCATGTGGCTACTGGATTTTGGCAGCCTGCAAAACGAGGCCGAACGGGCGTTGCAGATTATCCAGCACTATGGCCTAGACAGCCAATGCTTTGTCGGGCGTCCCCACCCCTCCATGGAGTTTTACCTGGTCAGGGGACGGGCTCCAGAAGGCCCATTTTCAAATGAAGATGCCATTGCCTTCAATCCGCAAAATCTCCAGGTTCAGCGGGTTGAAGGACGGTGGAAGCTCACGGAAGGGAGCCACTGGCTGATGGATTTTGATCAGCAGCAGGATGAGGCTAGGCAGGCGTTGAGCAATATTTTGCGCTACGGGTTCCGGTATATTTGCTTTGTCGGACGCCCGGAACCCTCCATGACCTACTTCCGCAAATGACGCTTCCTTGGATCTGACGAATGGACAACTCAACAATCTCGGCGCAGGAATTGGAAACGGTGTTAGAAACCCTGCCAGATGTGGTGCGTCGTCTTAGTTCCTTTGAAGAACTGGTCACCTGGTTTCAAGCCCAACCCTGCGTCGCCGCTATCAATTCACCCAACTATCTGATCAAGACGGCCCCACCCCGCAGGGAACTGTTTGTCCAGTTCAGGATGGATGATGGCTCAACGGTGATGCGGGCGATCGCGGTCATCCTCTATCCTGATCAAACCTTTGACCTGGCAGACATCTATGAACCCTGAATCTGGGGAAAATGCCTGGATGTTAGTTAAGGATGTTATCAAAACCAATCGATTGCATGAATCAGAGATATTCTAGTAATAGAGAACTTTGTGTCTCTTTTATGAGGATAAGTTGTGTGTTGGGAGCCGTTAAACTTAGTCAGACAAAAGTTACGGTCAGGGCTGTAAATTATAGATTTTCTTAAACAAGTCACGCAAGTTTGAGAAATGTGTTTCACAGCGTGGGAGTGGGGAGTTGTTTGTCAGGATGTCAACGTGGCCAACAATCACCAGTGCCCTTTTGAACATAGCTTTTGAATAGCT
This sequence comes from Leptolyngbyaceae cyanobacterium, assembly GCA_046080785.1. GTDB lineage: Bacteria > Cyanobacteriota > Cyanobacteriia > Leptolyngbyales > Leptolyngbyaceae > JBJTUO01. Next base: position 18,728 of record JBJTUO010000283.1, read on the forward strand.
TTGGATAAAGTGCTTAAGCAAAGGTTGATCGGTCGAACGGTGGCATCAAGACTGTATCGTGTCTTGGGTAAAACTTTTTGCACCTATTGACTTGTACTTGTTCAAAAGAGGCAGAGAATTGCCCGTTAGGTGAGGGGCTGTAAGACGGATATAGCCCGCTATCCCTGTTTGAGCTTAATATCCCACTGTTTTAGCTGTGGGAGTGGGTCAATAGAGGTTGCACTGGGGTTACCGGGGCTAGTTCGGGGGCTATGGCGAATGAAAGGGTAAATCCCAATTTCTACTCTGGGAATGAATCCCCGCCTACATAGAGAGTGGGCGAGGGGCGAGTACGCCAGTAAGCAGAAAAGTGCAAATAGAAGCTATCGCAGCCTAAAAAAAGAGGGATAGCGAGATGGGAGAATTTAAAGTTGATTTCGTAATTATTACGGCCATTGAATTGGAACGTCAAGCTGTCTGTCGGGCGTTTGGCATGGAGGACAAGGATCGAGTCGATAAAGGTGGCCGTACCTACTGGAAGACCCAGCTCGATCTGGGCGATCGCCAGTTTTATCAAATCGTTGTCACCCAGTTACCCGATGCCGCTGGGGTGGATGCAGCGCTGGCAGCCAACACTGCGATCAATGACTGGCAGCCAGAAGTTGTACTGATGGTGGGCATTGCGGCCGCGGCCAGGGAGAAGGTACAACTGGGTAATCTGGTGCTAGGGAAGGAGGTGTACTACTACGAACGGGGTAAAGATTCGCTAACGGGTCGTTTACCGGAACCAAAACAGTATCCAGCCAATGCGACGCTGTGGAATAAAGTGATTACCATGGGCGATGAAAAATTGGCCAGGTGGAAATCATCGTTACCCCTCAGACCAGATGGAACCAATGCCTGCCCCGATATTCATCAAGGAGTCATTGCGTCTGGGGAACGAGTCATTGCCAACGCTGAAATCCGCGATGAAATTGCGGCAAATAATCGAAAAATCGACGCGATTGAAATGGAAGGTTATGGCGTTACGGCAGCAGCTTGGAAGCAAGATAATCCAGTTCGTTGCCTGGTGATTAGAGCAATTAGCGATCGGGCCGATGCACAAAAGAATGATGTCTGGCAACCCTATGCAGCGGCAGTTGCAGCAGAGTTTACCAAATACTTTCTGCTCGATCGGCCCCTTTCTCCTCAAAATCCCCCTCATCCTCTTCCCTCCTCTCCTTCTCGTTTTCGGTTGATTATTGAGGACACCAAAAATGGAAATCTGGTGCCTTTTTTAGGGCCAGGGATCAATTCGAGTTTCTATATCGATTTAGCTCTTAAGTTGGCTGAATGTGTCCAGAAAAAGTTGCTATTGGATGGGGGAGAACACAATACCAAGCATAAAAGGTTAATTCAGACCCTAATCGGCATTCCCTGCTCCGTATGTCACTACTGGCCTCAGGATAGGCCGCCTGAATGCCCAATGCTGAAAAATATCGATGGAGAAAACAACATAAAAAACTGCCCCCTCTACATTGAGCAGGGTTTAGCTGTTTCCAAGATTAATTTACGCTACCTTTCCCAATACTACATTCTCCGAAACGACGTCTATAACCTTTATAGTGAGCTCTACGAAATCCTAAGTGAGCTTGAAAAAAGTCATCAACCTGATATCTTGCATCATTTCGTAGCAAAACTTCCCCGTCTGATGCTAGCTCGTAATTATCCCAGACGCAGTCCAGGTTTGCCGTTTCAGTTAGTTGTAACTACGAACTACGACGATATGTTAGAGCAGGCCTTTTTAGCAGCGCAGCAGCCCTTTGATGTCGTGTTTTATATCGCAGATGGAGATGATCAGGGCAAGTTTATGCATCAGCCCTATCAGGGAATAGCAGAAATAATTGGTGTCAACGAATCTGCTCGCCTGCCCTTGCGTTCTCCCTGGGGTAATTCACCGCAACCGCGCCCGATTATTTTGAAGCTGTTTGGTACCTGGGAAAACAACTTCGTCGCGACCGAAGAGCAGATGGCCCATCTGATTAGCACCCTCAAGACTAATTTGCCAGCTAGTCTAATTAGCATTCTGACAAAAAGCAATGTCCTATTTATGAGATACAGCCCCAGTGATTCTGATTTACAGCTCCTGATGAATTGTTTCTGGCCCAATAACAGAATTCCAGGTAAATCTTGGCTGCTGCATCAAGCGAAGCCTGGTGATTTAGAGCAAGAAATCTGGAAGACTCGTAACGTAGAACTTTTAGATATCCCATCCTCAGATGATTTTGTCGGTCAACTTGAAAAAGTCATTGAGGCACAACCCGTTCAGTAATGTTCAGGAAGGCATGGACATGAAAGATAATTCAAACATCACCGGAAGTGTAAGCCCTATTAACCCGAAACAGAGCTATCTTGAGACAAATGGAACAATTCAGACTCTTTCCATGCCTTTCAAGCAAGATCAAGATGTCCCTTACAAAGGGCTTAGTCCTTATACAGAAGCAGATACCCACATCTTTTTTGGTCGCGATCAGGATATTCAGGAAATTGTGAATAACCTGTTAGCCTGGCGGGTGACTCTCTTATATGGTAAGAGCGGAGTCGGTAAAAGTTCAGTTTTACGGGCGGGGGTAACCCACATCTTGAATGAAGAAGCCCGGCAAAATATGATCGATTATGGTGTGCCCAAACTGGCAGTTGTCGTTTTTCCCTCTCTGAATAGGCGTTTTTCCTGGAGGGATGATCCGCTTCTAAGTTTGAAAAGACAGATTGAGCAGACGATCGCTGCAAACGGTTGGGGCATTCAGCCTCCCAAACCTGAGCTATCTTTTGTTGAAACACTGGCAGCCTGGACAGAAGCTCTGGATGAAGCACCAGACAATGGGGAACTTTACCTGATCCTGGATCAATTTGAAGAATATTTTCTCTATCATCCTGATGAGAAAGGGGAAGGTACATTTTTTACTGAGTTTTCCCGCGCTGTTAATTGTCCTACTTTGCAAGTCAACTTTCTGATCTCGATTCGCGAAGATACGATCGCCGCCCTCGATCGCTTTCAGCTCCAGATTCCAAACTTGTTTGGACATCGCCTATCCATTGGGCATTTAACTGGGCAAGCTGGCAAAACGGCAATTGCCGAGCCAATTAAATACTATAACCAGCAGCACGGTACAGCGATCACGATCGAACCTGCTCTGGTGGACGAGATTTTAGACGAAGTTCAGGTTGGCAAAGTAATACTTGATCAGAGTGGAATTGGAGGCCTTGATGGTAAACCTAAATCACTATCAGAAATGCAGATTGAGACGCCCTATCTGCAACTGGTAATGGAACAGTTATGGCAGGAAGAAGTTATTAATCATCAATCTAACCTTCTACGCCTCGAAACATTTGAGCGTTTAGGTAGAGCCGAACAAATTGTGAAGGATCACCTGAACTACCAGATGCAACTGCTAACGGAGCAGGAAAGACAAGGTGCTGCCAGCGTCTTTCAATATCTGGTGACATCATCAGGAAGTAAGTATGCCTATTCGGTGCGTGACCTGTCAGAAAATACCGGGTTAGATAAAACTGAACTTAAACAACTGTTAGAAAAACTAGCAATGGGAGAACGCCGCATTGTGCGGCCTGTGGGATCGGCCAAACCCAATCGACCCGATACACAACGGTACGAAATTTTTCATGATGCTCTGGCTCCGGCTATTCTCAACTGGCGCAGGAGTTATTTAGAACAACAAAAGCTTGCAAGGGAAACCGCTACCTTACTGGAAAAACAACGCCAGGAAACGGAGAGGCAACGTGTCAAAGCCCAAAAACGATTGGGTTTGGCTTTCCTGGCAGTTGGTTTATCTACTTTGGCGATCGCAGGAATATCGGCATTGAAAGTGTCAGAAGAGAAACAGAACGTTAATATCTCAAACCTGAATCTGCAGGGAAGTCAGGCGTTGGTGCAACTAGAAACCTCTGACCAACTGGAAACCCTGCAACAAGCCATGCAAACAGGACGGATAATGCAAGCCCAAAGGCTTCAGCAGCAGGTTACTGCCCCCACCCTGGCGTTGCAGCAAATTCTCGCCAACATCCGCGAACAAAATCAGTGGCAGGTATTTAAGAGTGTTGCATCGGGATTTGGTCACAGCCCCGATGGGCAATGGTTAGCCGTTGCTTCGATCAATGGCGAGGTGTCTCTGTGGAATTTCCAGCGGCAGCAATGGACAAAGCCCTTTCCTACTGGTGGTGGACAAATTAATAGTCTTGACCTGAGTCGAGATGGTACCCGCATTGCTACAGCATCAACCGGCGGCCAGGTACAGGTGTGGAGTGCGACCGGAAGCCTGATTCGATCATTTCCCGGCAAAAAAGAGGAACGGGGTTCCCCAGTCAGCTTGAGTCCGGATGGCCGGATCGTGGCATTCGTTTCAACAACAGGGCCGATCAACCTGGTTGAAGTGGAGACTGGCAACCAGATATCTTCTCTGAACATGGATTCCGATCGGGTTTCTAACCTCAGATTTAGCCCCGATGGCAAACAACTGGCGACTGCCTCTAGAAACGCCATCACACTCTGGGATTTAAGGGGTAATCTCTTGAAACAGTGGAAACAGTGGAAGCATGGGAGAGGGCGAATCTTTGACCTTAGCTTTAGCCCCGTTCGCACAGCCTCCCCAGAGGGGAATAGTCAATGGCTGGCGATCGCCTCTGCAGATGGGACTGCCAGTTTATGGGATTTGCAGGGTAATCTGTTATGGAAGTCCATGAGTCACAAGAGCCCGGTCTGGAGTGTTGCCTTTAGTCCCGATGGCAAACAACTGGCAACGGGTTCTTCTGATCTTACGGTTCGGGTCTGGGATTTAGCAGAAAAGCCAGATAGGCAGGTAGAAGTCAGCCAACGGCTAAAACTCAGTGGCTACAATAGTGAAATCATGGGCGTTGCATAATGGAGCTATGAAATCAGGGGAGAAACCATGCAGTGTCCAGAATGTGGCTCGACGAATATCAGTAAAAACGGGAAACAGAAAGGTAAACAAAATCACATTTGCAAGGAGTGCGGACGGCAGTTCTTTG
>JBJTUO010000284.1:0-16332 GCA_046080785.1 Leptolyngbyaceae cyanobacterium
CAATTGACTGCTGCAAGCTGCTGGGAGTACAGGTCTGACCATAGCCAGCGGTTGCTCCCAGCAACGACATGGTTGTAAAAAGAACGATCAGCGTTTGCCTGTGACCCAACCAGAGCCCCCTGTCTGTCATCTAGATCATGATAAACCGTTCAGTGACCGCATGAGGTATGCAGGCTAACCCGTATTTCGCATCCCCGCAGCGATACCGTTAATGGTCAGTAGGGCACCTCGCAACAGCTCGCCCTGGCTATAGCGCGATCGCACGACCCCCGTTTCAGTCTGGTTGCGGTGCTGCCGCAGGCGTTTGAGCAGGGAGACCTGTAAAAAGCCCAGGGGCACAATGGTGCCATTGCGTAACTGCACCGATCGTTGCAGGTCTGGATCGCCATCTAACAACTTTTGATGCCCGGTAATGCGTAACACCAGGTCACGGGTCAGGTAATACTCACTGGCAATTTGCTCAAACAAGCGGTCAAATGCAGGTTGATACTCTGGTTGGGTGAGTTGATGCACATAGTGTTTGGCAATTTGTAGATCGACCTTGGCCAGGGTCATCTCCACCTTTGAGATCAGCACCTTAAAAAAGGGCCATTTGAAATAAAAGTAGCGCATCAGTTTGAGGTGCTTTTCTGGATCTTCATTTAAAAATGATTGCAGCGCAGTGCCGACGCCGTACCAGGAAGGCAACAAAAAGCGAGTTTGAGTCCAGCTAAACACCCAGGGAATGGCCCGCAGGCTGCTCAAATCTTTTTTGCCGCCCCGCCGGGCTGGCCGAGAACTGATCTGGAGCTGGCTAATCTCTTCAATCGGGGTGACCTGATGAAAGAAATCAATAAAATCTGGCTGCTCATAGATCAGCGATCGGTAGTGGGCCCGGGAAGAAGCCGCCAGCTCTTCCATAATGTTATGCCAGGGCTGGATGTCATCAAAGCCAGTGCGGAGCAGGCTGGTTTGAATCACTGCTGTGGTCACCGTTTCCAGGTTGTAGAGGGCCAGCTCTGGCAGGGAGTATTTAGAAGCCAGCACTTCTCCCTGCTCTGTAATCTTAATGCGGCCATCCACACTGCGACCGGGCTGGGCCAAAATCGCCTCATAGGCAGGGCCGCCCCCCCGCCCCACCGAGCCGCCCCGGCCATGAAAAATCCGCAGGGTGACACCGTAGCTTTCGGCAATTTTTTGCAGGGCTTGCTGGGCTTTATGAATTTCCCAATTGCTACTGAGAAAGCCAGAATCTTTATTGCTGTCAGAGTAGCCCAGCATCACCTCTTGGAGCGGCAGTGGGCGATCGGCCTGATTGCCCGCTTCGGCTTCAACCCCTCCCAGAAGCATGGTTTTATAAAAGGGTAACTCAAACAATTGGGTCATAATAGACGGGGCTTTTTGCAGGTCTTCCACCGTCTCAAAGAGAGGCACAACCCGAATTGAGCTGCTCGCCGTGGCCGGGTCATACAGCCCTGCTTCTTTGGCCAGCAGCAACACCTCTAGTAGATCACTGACATCATGGCTCATGCTGATGACGTAGGTCTGGCAAACCTCAGGCCCAAACTCCTGCTGCAACCGGCGAATCACCCGCAGCGTCTCAACGGTTTCGCAAGACTTGTCAGAAAAATTAAGCTCCGTTGGAATTAAGGGGCGTCGGGTCTGTAACTCGCTAGCCAGCCAGGCAATGCGGTCTGCTTCTGACAACTGGTTGTAGGGTTGGGGCAACACCTGCAAATGGGTGGCAATTTCAGTCAGGGCATCACAGTGGCGCCCGCTTTCTTGCCGCACATCTAAGCTGGCTAGATGAAACCCAAAAATCTCGGCCTGACTGATCAGGGCATTTAACTCCCGGCTGCTCAACCCTGTTTCTGTCAGGTTGCGTTGAATCAGCCGTAACTCTGCCAAAAACTCGGCGCTGGAAGGATAGGCGATCGCCGGGTTCCAATCTTTGCCAGATTGGGAAATATACTCGCCCTGATAAAGCTGGTTATTGCGATCGCGGGTGTTTTCCAGCCGTTTTTGAATGTAGGCCAGTTTGAGGCGATAGGGCTCGTGGCGATAGCGAATTGCCAGTTGATCATAGATCTCCGGTAACTGGGTTTGATCCTGCTCTAGGGATTCCAGCAGGTCAGGTAAAACATCACACCAGTGCAGAGAGAGGCTCAGCAAATCTGTGAGCTTGCGCACAGATTGAATGTACTTCTCTAGTACCAGGCTGCGTTGGTAACAGGCGGTCTGCCAGGTAACCTGAGGCGTAACCGAGGGGTTGCCGTCCCGATCAGAACCGACCCAAGAACCAAATTGACAGAAGTTGTAGCGGGGTGGCTTTAACCTGGGAAAAGAGGCCTGGAGAGATTGCTTAAATCGGTGGTATAGCTGAGGGATGACTTCAAATAAGACCTCCTGGAAGTAGTGCAGCGTATAGTCCACTTCATCCAGCACCGTCGGCTTAAACTGATGCAACTCATCCGTCCGCCACCAGAGGCGAATTTCTTCGGTGAGTTGATCACGCAGCTGATCTACCTCCCAGGAAGAACCCGTTAACCCCAGGGCGGTCGCCCGGTCTCCTACCTGATCGAGATGGCTCAGAATGCGGGCAATGCGGCGCTGTTTATCTCGAATGGTATGGCGCACAATTTCAGTCGGGTGTGCGGTAAAAACCAGCCGCACATCCAGTTGGTCAATTAAACTTTGGATCTGCCCCGGTGGCACATTCAGGTTACGCAGCTTGGGAAATAGGGTATAAAAGGTGCCTCGTTCTTTATAGGACTCAGACTCACGAATTGTCTTTTCTAATAGGTCAGCTTCTAAGCTATTGCCAGAGGTCGTATCGCTCAACATCGTTGTGTTGTTATACAACGACCCCCCATTGACCAGAGCGGGGGCGGCATCGCGGGCCGCTTGATATTGCTGCTGCTGGTCTCGCTGCTCATAATGTTGTTCAACAATATTGATCAGCTGAAAGTAAAGGGCAAAGGCCCGCGCCGCACGAATGGCCTCATTTAAATCCAGCTTTTCAACAATTTTAATCACTTCTGACTCAGAAAAGGTGCTGGCCTGACCTTCAGGAGAACACATATGCCGCAGGCGATTGAGCAGGTCAACCAGAGCTTGGCCGCACTCCTGCTGCAAGACCTCAGCCCAGAGATCCTCCACAATTTTGAGTCGATGCCGTAAAAACAGGTCTGAGGTTGAAGAGGTCAAACCATCTACGGTGCTGGAATCAATGGCCGATCCAGAATTGATCACATCATCAGACGAAGGTCGTGTCGCGCTCATGTAGCCTGCTCTGGGGAAGATACTCAATCATTTTATGGGGTAAGTCCGGTTTTTGGAGTGGCATAGACGACGAAATGTGAGACTAACCCCATATCTAAAGCGTAGGGGCTTGCGTCTCACCCCTCACACTCCCCGATTTTTCGGTCAAACCGGCGGCATTTGTCCTCCACAAAAATTCAGGGATTAGGGTGTGTTTGAGTGAGCCTCCTTGTCTGGTGCAGGAAAGGGTAGAATGGGCAAGCGATCGCCGCGAAACACTTCTTCACTGGCCTCACCCAATTCTTCAATCGTTGTCATGAGCAACTTGCCTGCTACCACTGATAATAGAAAGGGCAGGGTGCCTAAACTGAGGAACAGGTTAGATGTTGCATGGGTAGGGGGGTGAGGCAGGGGTTGACGGGGTAGCTTAGCGGAATTCATCTAGAACCTCCTGAAAGAATAGATCATAGACTCCATTTTGTTCGCAAACAAATGATTAAAGAAATGTGCAGATTTAAGAACGATATGCTATCTGTATGAAGCAATCTGTATGAAGCAATCCGAATGAAGCAATCCAATCGTGCCCCTATGGCAGTAAGGAATGCGTACTCTAGTGCCCCATCCCATGATCCTTGATCAACACAAGCCATCTAGTCAATTACACCCCCCCTCTGAGCAGCCTGGTCGGGGGCTCGGTCAGATTACTCAACAGGTGCAAGCCATTCTGTCAATCCCTGAGCTTCGCATTCGTTGCCAGATTCGAGGGAATCAATTGTTAGTTCTCTGTGAGTCTCCGGTTTGCCCCGATAAAGATAGTATTATTTCTGCTCTTGTAGAGCAACTGCCAACCCTTTTGTCAGAGGGGCGATTTCAAACTGATGCAGCCCCCATTTATCGCGTGATTGTCTATGGTCGTACCATTGGGCAAACTCGGCCGCAGTGGGCAGAGCCTTTCTTTTTACAGCCGACTTCCCCCTCCCTGTCAGCCACTCCAGCAGCAACATCTGGTCAGTCAACGGTTTTAACATTGGGAGAGCAGGGGGCACCACTCTCCATTGCCCGCCATCTGAGCCAGCGGTTTAGCAGTTTAGGCATTTCAGTCCGGGTTCGCAGGGATGAGGCTCACCACTGTTTGTTAGTAGCCTGTGAGTCTGGGTATGTACCGGATGCTTCAGTGCTGGCAACTCCCCTGGCCCAGTCTCTGCGGGAACTGGGCTTGAAACAATTGCGTTATGCTCTGGTATTTGCCCAGGTCAGTGGTGAAGCCAGCCCTGAGTGGATTTTGCGAGTTGACCTGACTCCCCCCGAAGATATTTTAAAAACCTGGGCCCGTTGGGGAGATGTGCAGTCAGTCAGTCGCCTGCTCAACCAGACTTTGCATCCCCAGGGCATGCAGGTATCCGCTATCTTAAAAGACTCGACCCTACACCTCTCTTGTAGTGGGCTGCAGCAGACCATACCAGACCGGCTGACCGCGATCGCGGCGATCGCCCCCTTGCTGGATGGCCTCACCCTCCAGGGCATTCATGCTGCAACTATCTATGGATTTGCCGGTACAGATGAGGGGTTGGGCCAAGACACAGGTCAAACCTTAGAACAGTGGCCTGACCCGGTCTGGGTGCACTGGCACGACCTGCCCGTGGCCTCCCAGCCTGAGTTATTGCCCACCACCTTTGAGCTGGCGCATCAGGGCAACCTGGAAGCCATTACTTTTTTACTGGCTCGACAGCTCAATCCCAATCTAGACAGCACATTAGAAACAGGCGGTATTCGGGTTCAGGTGCATCAGCAAAACGATTTGTTGCATGTCATGACAGATGCCCCCAGCTGCCCAGATCAGCAAGCTGTCAGTCCGGCTGTCGCCAGATTAGTAAAGGGCCTATCCCTTGCCTTAATTACGGGGGTGCGCATCTATGGTCGACGATCCGGTCAAAAGCAACCCCTCTGGCATTATGGGGTCGACTTTGCCGCCCGCCATCGCTTAGTGCCTGAGGCCGCGCCCGACTTTGCCGCCTCTGACGCCTACGTGGGAGACCTGCTGACCCAATCGAGGGCGATTGTGCCCTGGTTTGATCCTGATGCCGGGGCAGCGCGATCGACGGTACAACAGCGAATCGCCAGTCTGCTGCTTTCCCTACAGCAAAGATTAATTCGGACTCGCTTGTTTCTCCCTGAGACAGGTGATTCAGTATCTGCTTCCCCATTAGGAGAAACCGAACCATCTGGAGTTGAGGGCAAGGGGAGAGCAATTGCCTGGGGTTTGTTGGGGGTGTTGATGGTTGTGCAAGCAGACTGGATTTTAGGGCAATGGACTCAACCCAATGCCTTACAGCCAGAGGTTGCAGTAGTCCCTACTCCGGCACCACTAGAGCCACCTGCCCCAGCCGCAAAGTTGCCTGAGCTCTCATTACAAAAGCGGAAACTAGATAATCGTGCGGTGTTTAATGATTCGGGCTTTACCCAACCAGGGTCTGCTGCACCTCTAATACCAGAGGAATTGCCACCTGTCGCCAGCCAACCAGGTGAGACAGAATCTGCCTTGGCCATGCTTTCTTTAGAGGGCAAGACAACCAGCCCATCAGGGATCCCCTCTCTGCCCGCTTCTCCCTTGCAACCCAAGGCTGTAATCGCCTCTGTTCAGAGCCCTGACCCCTTTCCTACTTTTAATAGTCGCCAGTTCGACCGGCAATTGCTAGCCTATCGGGGCTACGTAGCCATGCATGGAGTCCCTGATGTTCTAATTGTCGGGAGCTCCCGTGCTCTACGGGGAGTCGACCCTGTTGCCTTGAACACAGCCCTGCAAATCCAGGGACATCCGGATTTGAAAATCTTTAACTTAAGTGTGAATGGGGCTACGGCCCAGGTGATCAACCTGCTACTCCAGCGGGTCTTACCACCCGATAAATTACCTAAAGTGGTGATTTGGGCAGATGGGGCAAGGGCCTTCAATGGTGGGCGGCCGGATATTACCTACAACGGCTTAATCGCATCTAAAGGGTTTAAGGCAGTGCAATCCGGTAAATTGCCGATTCCCGGTTCTCTCCAGGCCCCCTTGAGTCCGGCTACTGCTGATGATTTACAGACCTCTGTCCCAGCCAACTTGGCGCAACTGATACCGGATAGCTATCAAACCCTGAATCAAGATTTGAATCAATACTTGAGCACCTTATCGATGGCCTACCACCAACGCGAACAACTGCGATCGGTGTTGCGAGATTCCTGGCTGTCCCTATTGACCGGTAAATCCCGATCTGAACAACAGGCCGATGGGGGCAACCCTCAGGCGGCCTTAGACGCCATAATGGTGAATGGGCAGAGCATTGATGTTCATGGCTTTTTACCGGTCTCAATCCGGTTTAACCCAGCGACCTATTATCAAAAATACGCCCGGGTTCCAGGGGATTATGATACGGACTATCGCAACTTTACGCTGGCAGGCCATCAAATTGAGGCGCTTAAGAGTCTGACTAAGTTTATGCAACAACACCAGATTTCTCTCGTATTTGTTAATCTCCCGCTTACCAGAGACTATCTGGATTCAACTCGCAGACGCCACGAAGAAGAATTTCGCCAATATTTAACCCGGTTAGCTCCCCAACTGGGGTTTTTCTTCCGAGATTTAGGGGCGCAAAGGCCACTGACCCGCCCTGATTACTTTTCTGACCCCAGCCACCTCAATCGCTATGGGGCTTTTGCTGTCTCTCGGCAGATTGCTCAAGATAGTATGGTGCCCTGGCAGCAGGCCAAGCCTTAACTAAAGTTTAAACAATTAGCCTGTTTGTTTGCTTTAAAGCCAGTATTAGAAGTGGAACTATCAAAAAGGCGATTTGGTATGACAACCATATCCCAAGCATTTTGTTCAGTGTATGGGCCCGTTGCCTCCTGGCGGTATGGCCGATCGCTGGGCATTGATCCAATTGGCCCAATTTCCACCTGCTCCTTTGACTGTGTGTATTGTCAGTTAGGGCAGATTGAGCATCAAATCCGCGATCGGCTGGTGTTTATTCCCACAGCGCAGATTGTCTATGACTTGCAATCCTTTGCCCCTTGGGAGGTGGATGTGATTACCTTAAGTGGCAGCGGGGAACCAACCTTAGCCCTGAATCTGGCTGATATTCTGACCCAGGTAAAACAACTGACCCAACGACCAGTGGGGGTATTGACCAACAGTAGTCTGTTGACCACTCCAGCAGTGCGAGCAGATCTAACCCTGGCTGACTTTGTGGCAGCCAAACTAGATGCAGTAACGGCTGATCAGATGCGCCGTGTCGATCGTCCAGTTCCTGGCATTGACCTGGATCAACTCCTGGCGGGGTTAGGCCAGTTTCGTCAACAGTATCAGGGCAATCTAGCCATTCAAACCATGCTATTGAGCGATTGGGACGATCGGGCACAGCTGACCTACATTCGTCTGATGCAAGACCTGGCGCCTGATGAAATTCAACTGAATACACCCACCCGTCCCCGACCTTTGGTGCATCAATTAAATGCCCGTGGTAACCAGACAACAGCAGCCCAGGATTATGCAGTTCGCTATTTGAAGCCTGTCAGTCACGAGGCTCTAAAATCATTTGGCGATCGGATTCAGCAGGCAACGGGCATCCCCGTCAGGTATCCAGCGCCCATTCAGTAGGTTGATCAAGACAGGAAATGCCGGGCGGTAAGAGGTTAACAGCTTCGCTCCCAGCAAAACTGACGCACTGCCCGCCCAACAGTCCGATCTCCTAAGTCAGCTTGCTGAAGAAAAATTGTTTGACTCAGTAACTGCAGTATTGTCAACTGTAACAAGATCAACTCCCGTAACTCGATTGGTGTTGCTTGACAAGTTAATGGGCTGGTATAACCCTTCCTTTACTTCAATGTAATCACCAAGGGATAGGATCGGCAGAGATTGGGTAAATAAAGCGCTACTTAATACAGTATCTGGGGGTGCCATAAGAACCTCAACAAAAGTTTTCTTCACGTCTGCAAAACTTTTGAACAGACGAGACAAAGGTTAGTTGATTAAAAAAGTTGATAGAAGTGAACTGCAGCAGTAAGAATTAAACCCTACGCTGAATGAAAATGAAAACCACGGATGAGTTGAAATATTGAAACTATCTAGAAATCACAAAATGCTTCATCCGATCAGCGTAGAATTACATAACTCTATTATTAGTACTAATATTAACTCAGTAAAATCACGGATGTAAGGGTGGCCGCCCTACCTTCACCAGTTTTTTACACAATAACGGGCTTCTTTTACAGAGGTGAGCGTAAAGACCACTCCTTTAACGCTTTCGCTTGCACGGGCTACCACCGCAAGGCGGGACAAAAAGGAACTGCGGTTCTTTTTGTATCCTCTAATCCCCACGAAAGTGGGGATTAGTCTGTCCCGTTTTAAGCGGATACCCACCTCACGCTCCCTCCGCAACGATGTGAATGATTGACACGCAGTCATTCTCAGCAAATGTAAGGAGGAAGTCCGCCGGCGGGGTGTTAGCAACAGCGAAGGCTACATATATATCCACTATATCCACCCCCCTTAACAAGGCTAAGGTTTATAAGGATGCCCGATCAGATGACGGGGGTTTTGTCCTAAAATAGGAGGGTTGTCTAGAAATAATCATTTGGTACCATGGCAGTTCCAAAGAAGAAAACGTCTAAATCGAAGCGCGACATGCGGAAGGCGACCTGGAAGCGGAAAGCCGCTCTGCAAGCCCAACGGGCTCTCTCAACCGGGAAATCGATTCTGACTGGGCGGGCCCAGGGCTTTGTCTATCCGAAGTCTGAAGAAGAAGAAGAAGAGTAGCTTAAACCATTTAACGGGGCAGGGGGGCTGCACAACGATGAAGTTTGGCGTAATCGTGTTTCCTGGCTCCAATTGCGATCGCGATGTTGCCTACGTGCTGCGTGACCTGTTGCAGCAGCCGACTCGTATGGTCTGGCATGAAGATTCAGACATTGCTGACCTGGATGTGATCGTGCTTCCCGGTGGCTTTAGCTACGGGGATTATCTGCGGTGCGGCGCGATCGCTCGGTTTTCACCCGCGATGCAAGCAACGATCGATCATGCTCAGAAGGGGAAGTATGTGTTGGGCATTTGTAATGGGTTTCAAGTGCTGACAGAAGCTGGCCTGTTACCCGGTGCTTTGGTACGCAATCGTGAGCTCCATTTCATTTGCGATCGGGTGCCCTTACGGGTTGAACGCACCAATCTACCCTGGACTCAGTGCTATACAGCCGGTAGCGTCATTACATTACCCATTGCCCACGGAGAGGGGAGCTATTATGCCAATCAAGAAACCCTAGCTGCCCTGGAAGATCAGGGTCAGGTCTTATTCCGTTATTGCACCGGAGGGGGTGAAATCACCCCAGATAGTAACCCCAATGGCTCTCTCCACAACATTGCTGGCATCTGCAATACCATGGGCAACGTTTTAGGAATGATGCCTCACCCAGAACGAGCGGCAGACCCCCTCTTGGGTAAAACCGATGGCCTGCCTCTATTTAAGGGGCTGTTGCAGGCTGTTGTCCCAGCACTCGAATAAATTCCAGGGGCAGGCCATCAGTATCGGCAATAAAGGTAACTTCATAGAGGCGATCGCCAATCATTTGCTGCTCTGGTGGCAACAAAACTGTCAGGGGGGGGAGTGTTTCAACCTGGGAAACTCGATGGCTTAAGGCTTCTATCCAGGCCGTCAGATTTTCGGTTTGCTCTGTCAGGTCAAAGGAGAGATGGTAGTAGCCCACATAGTGCGTATCAAAAAATGCATCCGGGGCCGGCTTGGGTTCAGGAATTTGAATTAACTCAATCCGTCCTCCCAACCCCTCCAGCCAACAGGCAAGGGTATAGCCCGTGGTAAACCGCTCTTTTACTTCAAACCCTAATTGCTGATAAAACACGATCGCCCGATGGATGTGGGCAGTTCGGATAGAGGCATGGTGCATGGGTGGCTACCTTGGTTCTCCTGCTATGGTGATATTGTCCTAACCCCAGGGCCATTCCCCCGGGCAAATCAGGAAAGCTGGCCATGACCCATCCTAACTTCTTGAAACTGCTGTTTATTCGTCATGCTGAGTCCACCGGTAACCAGGAAAAACGGATGCAGGGTCAGGGAGACTATGCTCTGTCAGACCTGGGACTGCAGCAGACGGCAAAATTAGGCCGCAGCTTGCTGGCAGAGGGGTGGATACCGACCCATATCTACAGCAGCCCTCTGAAGCGGGCAGCGCAAACTGCACAAATTTTGCTGGAGCATTTCCAAATTGCGCCTTTACCGGCCCCGGTCAGTGACTTAATCGATGGCTCAGCTATGGCAACGGTAGAAGAAATCATTCATCCCTTGCAGCCCCTCTCAATTCACTATGCAGACAATCTGAGGGAATTTCAGAATGGTATCTTTCAGGGGTTAACCTGGGGTGAGGCGATGGCTCAATATCCTGACCTTTGTCGATCGCTAGAAGCCTCCCCTGATTGGATTCCTATTCCCCAGGCAGAAACCCTGTCTGAAGCGCGGCAGCGGGCCAGTCAGTTTATTCAGCACCTCTTACAGCAGCATCAAAACGGCGATCATATTTGGGTGGTAACCCATAGCTGGATTTTGCAACATCTGATTGCAGCACTGCTCGGTAGCGATCGCTCCTGGCGCTTAAGGGCCAATAACACCGCCCTGTTTGAATTCTGGCTCGATCACAATCGCTGGCACCATGGGGGCGAAAATCAATTTAATACAGACCTGTGGCAGGTACGCCGGATCAACGATTACCATCATTTACAACCATAGATGCAACCGATGGTTAGATCCCTGGTGTTCTGCTCCTGGTTAATCGGGATGCTGCCCACCCTGCCGGTGGCCACCGCCCGTGCAGGCACCCCTACCCCCTCCAGCCCAGCGGCTTCACCCATCGGGGCCAGTACACCCCATGAAGTAGTTGACCTGGCCCCTGCCATTATCCAAGAGAGTCCAGTCTTTCAAAAATGGTTGCAGCAGATTCCCAATGTGCTGCAATCCATGAAGCAAGACCCCAGCTTTAAAACCCGTCTGCGCCTTGGCTATACTCGTGTTGCTGGCCAAAATGGGGTTGCTCTGGGTGTAGAAGACATTTTTTTAGGGCAAACGGGCTTAACTTTAAGTGCAGATTATCAGGGGTATCCAAACCGGGAGCACAGCAGTTGGGGGGGAGATTTGCGGTACTACCTTCTACCCTTGGGTAATGCCTTGAATCTTGCACCTGTCTTCGGTTATCGCTCACTCAACAGCGATCGCGATCAGACGGATGGATTAAACGTAGGGGTGCGGCTCCAACTGGTGGCCTCCCGTACAGGGGCAGCAGACCTTGCATTAACCCAGACCTGGCTAGCTCCTCGCAGCGATCGGGAAGTTGGGCTGACGACCCTCTCCTTTGGCTATGCCGTCACACAGCAGTTGCGGTTATCTACCGACATTCAACAGCAAAACGCCCGTCAGAGCAAAGAACTGCGAATTGGCTTGAACTTAGAGTGGATGTTTTAAAGCTCTAGGAGAGCAAAGTTACCCTGGCGACTGATGTCGCAGCTATACAGAAAAAAACCTGCCGACGTAGGTTATCGAAAACCTTGATTTTATTGAGTCCGCGTCGGCGGACTTTACTGATGTAGCAGCGGTTTTAACCGCCGGATACTTTTCAAACGCCCTCTTAACCGTCTTCTCCATCCAGCCCTAACTGTCGCAACTGTTCCAGTAATTGCTGTCTTGCTAGCCGTTCCTGTGTCAATGCCTGTTCTATTTGGTCAGCCCGTTGCCGTTCCTGCTCGGCCCGTTGCCGTTCCTGCTCGGCCCGTTGCCGTTCCTGTTCAGCCCGTTGCCGTTCCTGCTCGGCCCGTTGCCGTTCCTGCTGCAACTGTCTTTTCTGTCGCTGGATCAGTTCATGGGGTAGGGGATAGGGGTTGCCACTAGCATCATACCAGGCCAACCATTCTCGCCAGATGCCCCCCAACTCTCCCTGGACTCGCCCAAGGCCCAATTCAATCTCTGGGATCCAGAAGGGTTCTCCCTGCTGCATCTGATAACGCCCCCTGATGAGCTGATACACTTCCCAGGGGGCGTGCTGATCTCGTTGACTGTATTCCGGGTTGTAAATCACGTAATACTTCACGCCCAGGCTGGCATAATCAGTCATCTTGTCGCCATATTCCTGGCCATAGGTCTTTGAGACATACTCTAACGCCAGTAGGGGCACAGTCCCATTTTCTTCTTGCAGCACGTAACTGAGTCTGCCTTTGCCTGCCCGTTTATGGCGCTGCACCCCGATACTTAAAAAGCCATCGGGGATAACTCTAGGAACCTGCTTTCGCTGGGCCTCCCGATCGTAGATGCCCATATCGACGCCAAAAAACCAGTCTTGCCTGCCGCCCCAGATTTCTTCCAGCACTGCCAGCAGCCAATTGGGAAGGGTATTCTGATTTTCATTATCCACAGGGGTATCGTCGGAGTCAGGCAGTTGTTCTGAGGTCGGAAGCCAAATATCAGAGTCAATCATATCTGGTTGCATGACTCAGTCCCTCAAGGTTTTAGTATTGTCATTATGACATCTTGCCAGCTTTGAGGTCTGACCCCATGGGGCTTGCGGTAGTAACATCGGTGTGGCCAATGGGATTCGCTATGCTGCCAATAATGGTGCCCAAGTGATTAACCTCAGCCTGGGGGGCGGCTATAGTGCAGAAATTTACTCTGCGATTCAGCACGCTACGAATGAGGGGGGGGCGATCGTCGTCATGGCCGCCCAACCAAACTATCCTGCTTTTCATGGCACTGAGTATGGCCTCGCGATCGGGGCCGTTGATAGCACTAGCCGTATTGCCAGCTTCTCTAACCAGCCTCGCACTGACAGCGCCATGCGCTATGTGGTAGCACCGGGGGTAAATATCTACTTAGCAATTCCTATACCTATCTGACCTAGGTGCTAACTTCTTCTTCCGGATCAGGCAGATCCGGAAGAGACGACCCCATATTGGGATGGGATTTTGGGAAACCCGCTCTTAGATTGCTGCCGGGGTGATCACCGCTGCCCAGATCAGCAACGCCAGGACAACTGCCAAAAGCCCAATAATCAGATCCCTTACTTCATCAGGAAACCAGGTTGTGTGTCCCATACATCTCACCGCCGCTGCTTGAAGCTATTTTTCTGCCATTGCTGATTCGAGGGATGAAGAAAGTACTGGATGCTTGAAACTTCGTTTCAATTCATCCTGTTTTTCAGCAATGCCGTCTCTCTATTTCCATTGTCGCCCCAATCTTGCTAAATGGCATATCTGCGCAATGAAGTGTTATCTGGCAAAGGGCCAGATCGGGGATTAAAACTTGAGATAATGCAGCAATTGTTCGGTCAGGCTGGTTGGGAGTGATAACCGCCGTTGCAGATTGATCAGGTTATGATAGGGCCCCATCCTCCGGTTTTGCACGATCGCCCGGGCCAGGTACAAATCTATGCCGGGAATGCGAAGCAGCATTTGCACCGATGCGGTATTAGCATCCATCCGTTGCATCTGATGTAGACTTTCTGGATCGTAATAGCAAAACAATAAAATTGGCTCAAACGGTTGCAGGCGATGGAGCGGCAAATTGGTGACGGCGGCAATATCTTCTAGACTGTGGAGATGAATGCCTGCCTGGGTTAACTCGGTCAGGGCGCGGGCCTGATGAATCGAGAGACCAGGAAGCCGCAGCCAGTCATCCACACCGGCTCGGTTCACATCGATTCGGATCCCTAGGTTGACTGCGATCGCCACTTCTTCCAGGGTTTGCAGGCGGTAGTAGGGGTCATTCACAATACGGGCCTGCACAGATTGGGAAGTAGTCCCCCGCAATGGTTGGGTCAGGTTCGAGAGCCAGTTCAAGGGTGCCATGTTACGCAATTTGATCGAGCAATTGTCGCCGTTTCTGTTCAAACTCATACTCTGAGATCAGGCCCTCACTGCGCAACTGATCGAGATGACGCACCGCATCGGCGATGGAACTGACTGCTGCTACATCAACGGAGCGAAGGGGCATAGAGGCAGCAGGCAAACCGCCGTTAAATTTTTGGTCAAACTCTTGGGCGTCCTGGGACAGATACCAGAGCCCCTCCAGGGCACTAGCTACCCGTGGAATCGGCGTCCAGGAGAGCAGGAGGTAGGTCAACCCCCACAAAGGTTGCCTCAGATAAAACTTATGTAGTCCAGAAATGGGAGCGATCGCTCCAGCAAAAGCCAGCATCACTGCAATCTTTCGATCCCGTGGCTTGGTGAACATCTCCAACGTACCCTATTGCCTCACTACTGATCGCTTTGGTCAAAACACCCCAATCTGCGGGGCGCATCTCTATGATAGAACCGCTTTTCAAAATTCAGCCTGATATATCAGTTAAACCGATTGCCCGGCCAGTCGGTGAGCTAGTACTGCCAGACCTGCTCCGATCGCTTCTGCCAGCACACTGATCAACCGATAGAGTGCCGCCCCACTCAGAATAATAGCCGGAGAAAAAACTGGCCCCAGGAGAGCGACCGCGACTGCTTCAAATACTCCCAGGCCACCGGGGGCACCGGGTACCACCAGACCCATTAACCAGGCCAGACTAAAGCTACTCAACAGAATAGGCAGTTGGGCCAGAGGGATGGAAGCGATGGAAGCAAGGGTGAGGGCAAACCCCATAGCCCGCAACAAGAGAAACAAAATCTCTCCCAATAAAACTTTGAGCGGATAGCGGCTGACCCATTCTGTTTTAGGGTAAATCGATGAATCACCGCTTGCTTTTTGTTTTGCCCGCTTGAGCCACCCGATCGCTGGGTTTAAAACCTTTGGCTGTAGCATCAGCAAGACTGCAACCAGGCCGATCGCTTGCAACAACAGGGCCACAACCCCAAACTGGGCTAGGATTTGTTGACCGCTGACTAAAGCCAGCAGGAGCGCCGCTGCCAGCATCAAGATAGGTTCTAACAGCACACTCACGGTTGCCACTTCTAACGGGACACCCACCCCATGGGCAGAGGTAATGCGCCCGTAGTAGTGCCAGACGTTGCCGGGAAGATATTTGGCCACATTGGTTTTCAGGTAAGTTGAAATGGCCCACCCAGGCGAAACTGACTGCCCAAAGTCTCGTAATATCCAATCCCAGACCCAACCCGCACAACAATGGGCCAGCACAGTGACGCCGAGGGCGGCCACCAGAAGCCACCACCCGACCGATGTCAGACGAATCTGGAGAACCTGATGCCAGTTGTGCCGCAACACACTCCCCAAAAAGAACAGGGTCGCACCTAGTACTATCCACTTGAGCAATGGTTTCAGGTGTCGCATCACCTCTGGACGTGTAAAGACAATGGGAGCTTGAGTGTTTTTTTGCTTGCTCGATATTGCCAAGATAGGGCAACTCGATGCACGCCTTTCCGGTAGCCGTGAGGCGTTAATTATACCCAGCATCGCCGACGAACTGAGATAGCACAAGAGTGCTATTACAAATTTATCCAAATTAGTGGCTATGCCCGCTTCAATCCGCTCCAGCAGAACACTCACACTGGCTGTAGTGAATCAATGTTCCTTGATAGCGAATCCACAATCCTCGTGTAATTAAAGAAGATATCTAAGGCACTCAAGATGCCGTCCCAAACTCAGCTTCTACGGTTTCGTTAAACGATCGCACGATCGCAATAATCTGGTCGGCATCATCATCGCCAAACACGCCGTCTAACCCTTCGGGGTGGGCTTCTGTAAACGGAGGCTCGTAAAGCTGACCGGGATCCATCACACCGTTTTGGGTCAGGTAGTCGATGATGTTTTCGACAAAGCGGATTTGGTTCGCACTGAGGCTACTGCCCTCTAGATATTGGGAAAAGGCTTGTTTCGCCGCATTTCTATCTAGCCCCACCAATTTGCGGATCAACAGCTTTAAGCTCAGGTTTTTGCCAAAGACCTGTTCAAATTGCTCCCGGCTCTCTACCTCAGTAGAGTCAAACAGCATCGATTCCAGGGATTCCAGGTCAGACTCTGTCAGCGGCGTGTTGCGTTTGAGTTTGGCGATCGCCACATGGTTTTGGTTGGCTCGGATGTAAGCTTCGACCTTCTTGCGGTACTGATAGGGGCTGAAGCCCGTCTG
>JBJTUO010000285.1:0-15002 GCA_046080785.1 Leptolyngbyaceae cyanobacterium
TAGTAATTTGCCTGACTCCTGACTCCTTGATCTCCTGACTCCTTTCAATGCTTTTGAATCCTGCTGCGCCTGTGGCTTCAAAAGTCAGGGGGCAAAAAACGTTAAAAAAACAAGTTTTCTGTGCTCATTTTTGAAACTGGATGTATACTAGTTCTTCAATTCAGCGAAAATTTGGAGTTTGCCAACAGTTATTGATTGATTCAGTTATCGTCCGCTGATTTATCAGGCTTTTGCTAGGCTGTTTGGCAACTCATCACCCGTTACTTAAAAGAAATGTTGCGTAGTTGTAATTCTGGATTATATTAATGTCTGTGTTTTGCAACTCTAACAGCACTTCTGAAAGGTGACAGCATTCAGAAGAGTTCAGTAAAAGGGAAAGGGGTTAGTTCTCTTTTCAGGAGTTCACTTTTTCAGCGAAACAAGTTTTGGTTAGGCCTCTTGTGTTTGGTCTGGCTTTAAACCAGAAATCTAATCCTGATTGTGATGGAGCGTGAATAGTGAGTAACATTTTTGGTAAATTGCGAGAGTTTGTCGGTTTTAATGAACCGATAGATTACGAGTATGAGTATGACGATATGGATGGTGAAGAATACCAGCAGCTCTATCAGCAAGAGCATCCCCAGCCAGCTCAAGTTGAAGAAGAGCCCCGCCGTCGTCGGTATCGCGATCGGTTAATGAGTGACTCAGATGTAGGAGTAAGTTCTATGAGTAATGTGATTGGTATGCCAGGTACGGTCAATGGCGCTTCTGAAGTTGTTGTGATGGAGCCTCGCTCTTTTGAAGAGATGCCCCAGGTGATTCAGGCCCTGCGTGAGCGTAAGTCTGTTGTATTAAACCTAACCCTGATGGATCCTGATCAGGCTCAACGGGCTGTTGACTTTGTGGCGGGTGGTACTTATGCCATTGATGGTCATCAAGAGCGCATTGGCGAAAGTATTTTCCTATTTACGCCTAACTGTGTGCAGGTTAGTAGTCAGGCTAATCCAATGCATGAAGTGCCCCAGCCTCAACCAGCGCGAGTGCCCCGCACAGCACCAACTCCATCCTGGGGAAGTGAGCCCATTCGGATGGCTCAATAGGCCAGGTCGCTCAATCAAATCTTGGCTGTTAGTTACTGATTCGTTAATCTCGCTTCGGAAAACGATCATTAGCTGACAGCCAAGGGCATTGCGTGCCTTAAAATACTGGTTTAGGCCATGGATGTTGTACATCGGCCCTTTGTCTGTAGATTCCTCCTTGTTGGGGGGGATTAAAAGGGGTTATCTGATTGGATACATTGACACTGTTTTCAGGTCAAATTAGTGTAAGGTAGGCAGAGCTTGCCCGGCCATCATTTTAAACGGGTAGTCTTTATGTCAGGATTCTCCTAAGTTCCCTTTATGTGATCATTTATGTCAGTTAAGCTTGGCATTATTGGCGGTGGGGTAATGGGCGAAGCACTGCTAGCTCGTCTACTTGACCGAGGCGTTTTTTTAGCCTCTGAAGTTCTGGTCTCTGACCCCCAAGTTGAACGCCAGCATGCCTTAACCGATCGCTACGGTATCTCGGTCACAGGTGATAATCGTTTGGCTGCTAGTGCTTCGGATGTAATTTTGTTGGCGATTAAACCCCAACTCTTCCAACAGGTTGCCCTGGCTCTACAGACGGGTGAGCCGTCAGTAACAACACGTCCTTTAGTTATTTCTATTCTGGCAGGGACTGCCTTATCCCAACTGGAGCAAGCATTTGTTGACTATCCAGTCGTGCGGGTGATGCCCAACACTCCGGCAACGATCGGGGCGGGGATGACCGCGATCGCTGCTGGCCGGCAGGCCCAGCCCCACCATTTAGCACTGGCCCATCAAATTTTTCAGTCGGTGGGGGAAGTGATCGAGGTGCCAGAGGCACTGATGGATGCCGTCACTGGTTTATCGGGATCAGGGCCGGGATATGTCGCTATTATCATTGAAGCTTTGGCAGACGGGGGGGTAGCGGCTGGCTTGCCACGGGCAGTCGCACTGCAGTTAGCCATTCAAACGGTGAAAGGAACCGCCCAACTGCTACAGGAATCGGGGTTGCATCCTGCTGTGCTAAAAGACCAGGTGACTAGCCCTGGGGGAACCACGATCGCCGGGGTTGCTCAATTAGAGCGGGGTAATATTCGTTCCGCTTTGATCGCAGCCGTGACGGCAGCTTGTGCCCGTTCTCAAGAGTTGGGCAAGTAATCGATAATTCTTGAGCTTCAGGTGATATCGCCCTCAGGAGAGACCCAGCCCCCCTTGAGCACAACTTGCTTGACTCTGGCCCCTTCATCCCTAGTTGGCTTGATCCATTTAAGTGGTATAACGGTCTCTATTGACCTGACTGACTATTACATCTTGCCTGATCTGAATCAAATTTTGAGCATATTGATTTTGAGCATATTGATATTGATTCAGTACTCAAGCTTTCCACTGCTGGCTGTATAGACATTCTGAGGAGTTTTAATATGACCCAGTCTCCAGCCCTGACCTACCGCACCGAGCGCGACTCCATGGGGGAGCGTCAGATCCCCAATACGGTTTATTACGGGATTCAAACTCTGCGGGCGATCGAAAACTTTCCCATCAGTGGCCTTAAGCCCCTGGAGACCTATGTGGATGCGTGTCTTTTGATTAAGAAGGCAACGGCGATCGCCAATGGAGAATTGGGCTGTATCGCGCAGGAACTGAGTCAAGTGATCGTGGAAGCCGCCGATGAAATTTTGAATGGCAATTTGCGGGATCAGTTTGTGGTGGATGTGTACCAGGCGGGGGCGGGTACCTCCCACCACATGAATGTGAATGAAGTGCTGGCCAACCGGGCACTGGAGTTGCTAGGAGATGAGAAAGGCAACTATCAGCGGGTGAGCCCCAATGACCATGTCAATTATGGCCAATCCACCAATGATGTGATCCCCACCGCCATCCGGGTTGGTGGCCTTCTGGCCCTGGAGCGCACCCTGTACCCAGCTCTGTCATCTGCGATCGCAGCTTTAGAGAATAAAGGGCGAGAATTTCAGGATGTGATTCGTTCTGGCCGCACCCATCTACAGGACGCCGTGCCTGTGCGATTGGGAGATACGTTTCGAGCCTGGGCCCAAATTCTCAGTGATCATGTCTTGAGGATTGAGACAGCCGCTGAAGACTTGAAGATCCTTGGGTTGGGAGGCAGTGCGGCGGGCACCGGCTTAAATACCCACCCCAAATACCGCTTTCGAGTGGCTGAAATTCTCTCTGATTTAATTGATCAGCCCCTGCGTCCGGCCCCTCACCTGATGGCAGCCATGCAGAGTATGGCCCCCTTTGTCAATGTCTCAGGTTCACTACGCAACTTGGCCCAAGACCTAGTGAAGATCTCCCACGACCTGCGGCTGTTAGATTCTGGGCCCAAAACCGGCTTCAAGGAATTGCAGTTGCCGCCAGTGCAGCCCGGTTCTTCCATCATGCCGGGAAAATATAACCCTGTGATGGCCGAGATGACTTCTATGGTTTGCTTCCAGGTGATGGGGTATGATAGCGCCATCGCTCTGGCAGCCCAGGCAGGGCAACTAGAATTAAATGTGATGATGCCCCTGATTGCCTACGATCTGATCAACAGTATCGAGATTCTCGGCAATACGCTTGCGGCCCTGACCCAGCGTTGTATCGAGGGAATTGAGGCCAACCGCGATCGTTGCCGCGCTTTTGCAGAAGGGAGCCTGGCTTTAGTCACAGCCCTCAACCCCCATATTGGCTATTTGAATGCGGCTGCCATTGCCAGGGAGTCTTTAGAAACAGGAAAATCTTTGCGGCAGATTGTGTTGGAACGGGAGTTACTGGGGGCAGAGCAATTGGCCGATGTCTTAAATTTGGAGGAGATGAGCCAGTTACAGCAGGATAGCCAGACACCCCAGACCTAAAGCCAGGATTTCCCAAATCAAGGAATCTTAAAAAAATTACTGTGGAAAGCCGCTCACTGGTTTTTCTTTTTTTACAATGGAATATAAATTAAACAATTAAGCATCATTAAGTTTTTATGCAACTTTCTGCCTAGCACTCTGATGGCAGTGAAGTGATATAGAAAGGTGATGTGGCAAGCAGGAGTAGGCAAAACCAATGGTAAGAGGAACGATGAATGCCGAGGGCACTGATTTTTTATCAGTGCTGCCGGTCGAAGCAGCGCAGAAGGCCAGCCAACCCGAGCCTCAATTAGTACCAGTCCAGCCCATTCCTGCATCGCGAAACTGGCTCAGGCTGATGCTGGCTGCAGCCGGGGTCGCAGGTGGCTTGTCAGGTGGGGCGTTGCTCTGGCTGTTCTCAATTCCGCCCGCTCCCAACTGTGATCAAATCTCCCTCCTCACTTCAGACATGGAACGGCTCTACTGTATTCAGGAGTCGGCTCGCAGTGGAGAATTACCAAGCTTGTTGGCCGGTTTAAGACTGTTGGGAAAATGGACTCCCGATCATCCCCTTTATAAAGAATCTCAACGATTGATGGGAGAATGGTCTGAGTCTGTTTTAACAGCGGCCGATCGCAGGGTTGAGCAAAATGATTTGAATGGAGCGATCGAACTGGCCAGCCAGATTCCTCAAACCAGTCCAGTCTACCAAGATGCTCAAAAGACGATTGCCACCTGGCGTCAGCAGTGGCGTCAGGCAGAGGTTCTCTATACCGATGCCCAAAAAGCGATCCAACAGCAAGACTGGGGGCTGGTGTCGCAAAAAATTTCAGCCCTGCGCCTACTTGGTGACTCCTATTGGCGGTTACAGCAGGCAAACACGCTGGTTCAACAACTGCAAGAAGAACGGCGTGCTCGCAAGACCCTTGCCCAGGCCCGTCAAGTTGCCAGCTCTGGCAAGGTGCAGGATCTGACTAGCGCCTTGACGCTGGTGGGCGAAATTCGTAGCAATACTTACACCTGGGCCGATGTGAAGCCTGACTTGAAGAAATGGAGTCAAGCTGTGCTGGCCTTTGGGTTTCAGCAATGGCAGGGGGGCAAGCTTGACCAGGCGGTCTGGTCGGCCCAAACCGCCAGCCTCAATCCTGACCTGGCAGATGACGCCGAGCATCTCAAATGGCTGAGTCAAGCACGCAGGTTAGCCCTGGCCAGTAGCTCTAACTGGCGGGCAACCCCGGCCCAAATCCTACAACTGATGACTGCGACGACGATCGCCAGCTACATTCCTGCCAATAGTCAATTTTATCAACCGGCTCAAACCACCTTGAAACAGTGGCGGGCTCAGTTAGAGGATGTGTCTCAACTTCAAGTTGCCCAATTGGCAGCTAACCTGAGCCATCCCTTTACCCTGGAGTTTGCCATGGATCAGGCCACACAGGTGGCATCCAACCGTCCCCGTCGGTTACAGGCGCAAACCCTGGTCGCCCACTGGCGGGTAGAACTGGAGCGGATAGAAGACCAACCGCTGATTGCTAGTGCCCATGAATTGGCTGATAAAGGTTCGATCCCATCACTGAAATCTGCAATTGATCAGGTTCGTCAGATTAAGCGGGGTAGGGCTTTATATCCACAAGCCCAGACCCTAATTGCTGGGTGGAATCGTCAAATTCAAACCTTGGAAGATCAGCCGACTCTGCGGGTAGCCCGCCTCAAGGCTGAGCAAGGTTTATGGAATGAGGCGATTCAAGTGGCGTCTACCATTCAACCAGGGCGGTCTCTCTACTGGCAGGCTCAGAGTGCGATCGCAGGCTGGCTCACCGAAATGCGGCAGGCTCAGTTAGCCAGACAGCGAGCCTCTACGGTGCCTGGGGCATCCAGTTCTGCCCCGATTCAACCCGTGACCACCAGAGCGATTTCAGAACCAGAAGTACAGCCGGTGCCACTGGTAGATCTACCCCCCTCTGAACTAGTTCCTGCCCAGGAGGCAACACCCTCACCCCTACCGGCGTCGGTTCCAACCTTTACGCCCACAGCAGAACCAGCAACTCCTTCTGGGTCAGTGGCTCCAGCACCAGCCGCCGAAATAACTGCTCCAACGGCCCCTGTATCTCCCTCCCAACCGACGAGTGAGCCTGCAGCGCCTCCCGTTGCTGATCCATCCCCCCCTGCCGTAGAACCCTTGCCTTCCAGTGTGTTGCCAACCCCACCCAACGAGCCGTCAGAAGCTCCGGTCAGTCACGGGGGAGCGGGCCAAGCATTAGAAAGTGTCTCTACCACCCCTTGAATGAGACGAGTAGTTATTGACTGTTTTGATGAAGCTTCGCCCCTCAAAACAGTCTTAACAGACCACTATTGCAGCAGTGGCGCTAATTTGGGTGAGGGTTGACTGGGCACCGTAGTGGAGGGCTTCGGTGTTGGCGTTGACAAATCAGATTTTACTGGTTGGATTTGTAATTGCTCACTGGGCAAGACGGTATAGGGAATAAAGTTGGGCGCGAACTCTCGCTGGTCTACTCCCCCATTATTACAATCACTCAGAGCCTGGGTTGCAGCAATAGCGGGTGCTCTAGACAACCCCCTGGCACATTGAGAAAATCGAGCTGGCAGCAGACTCAAGCTACAACCATTGAGAATCTCAGTTTCTGAGGCGTTCTTTAAGTCGCGACGCAGGTCGGTAACACACCCCGCCATTTCAACCGGGCGTCTAACTTGACGGCAGGCATTGAGAATATCCCTGGCTGCTAATTGACCAGAGCCAGTAATTTGCACAACACACTGGCGCAAATCCTCGGGTCGCAGCGCTTGGGCGCAGGCCTGGGCTGCATCTTGTGGTGAAATTTGTCGTTGAATCAGGTCAAGGGTGCAATTATCAAATCGGTTAGGCGTAGAAAAAGTGTAGGGGAATGGGTCTGCTGCCAGTACCGAATCAACCCTGAGTAGAAGACCTAAGCCAGCGCCAGCAAGGGATAAGCGCCATACAAATCGGGGCAGCTCACTGACCAAAGCTTTGCCAGCTATCTGTTGCGGCCTGTAAGGATGAATTCCAGCCATAATCACTCGACGAAACGCCTCTTTATTTTTACTCTAAGCAAAAACCCTTGGCAAATACCAATCATGATTCATGATTTTAGAGTTCCCCCGCCCCCATCACAATCTACAAGGAGATAGGAGTCAGGAGATCAGGAGTTCAAGGAGTCAGGAGTTCAAGGAGTCAGGAGTCAGGAGTTCAAGGAGTTAGGAGTTCAAGGAGTTAGGAGTTCAAGGAGTCAGGAGTTCAAGGAGTTAGGAGTTCAAGGAGTCAGGAGTTCAAGGAGTCAGGAGTTCAAGGAGTCAGGAGTTCAAGGAGTCAGGAGTTCAAGGAGTTAGGCAAATTACTAAATTCTGGCTTCTGGCTTCTGGCTTCTGGCTTCTGGCTTCTGGCTTCTGGATTTTGTCCCAGTAAAATGTCTCGTTTTGTGGTTTTACTGGGATTGTTATCAAATAAATGCGATTCATGGAAACTTCATGTATCCTGATCAACTAGATTGATAACAGGATTCATTTACGAATAAGCCAGAGGAAACTCGGTATGCATCTGAGTGAGATTACGCATCCAAATCAGCTCCATGGTCTCTCTACACAGCAACTTCAGCAGATTGCTCGCCAAATTCGTGAGAAGCACCTGCAAACCGTAGCGGCAACGGGTGGTCATCTGGGGCCTGGCTTAGGTGTGGTTGAGTTAACGATCGCCCTCTATCAGACTCTAGATTTAGACCAAGATAAAGTCGTTTGGGATGTAGGTCACCAGGCATACCCTCATAAAATGTTGACGGGCCGCTACAGTGAATTTCACACCTTACGGCAAAAAGATGGAGTGGCGGGCTACTTGAAGCGCAGCGAAAGCCCGTTTGACCACTTCGGGGCTGGCCACGCCTCCACCAGTATTTCGGCGGCCCTGGGGATGGCGCTGGCCCGCGATATGAATGGCGAGAAACATAAAGTTGTGGCGGTGATTGGAGACGGTGCTTTAACGGGGGGCATGGCGCTGGAGGCCATTAATCACGCGGGGCATCTGCCACGTACTAACCTGCTGGTGGTGCTAAACGACAACGAGATGTCGATTTCTCCCAATGTGGGTGCGATTCCCCGCTACCTCAACAAGCTTCGCCTCAGTCCGACAGTGCAGTTCTTCACTGACAACTTAGAAGAACAGTTCAAACATCTGCCCTTTGTTGGAGATTCCCTTGCCCCAGAACTGGATCGGGTGAAGGAAGGGATGAAACGGCTGGCAGTGCCTAAGGTGGGGGCTGTGTTTGAAGAATTGGGCTTTACCTACATTGGGCCGATCGATGGTCACAATCTGGAAGAACTGATCGCCACTTTCCAGCAGGCCCATAAAACGCCGGGGCCGGTGCTGGTGCATGTGGCCACAGTGAAAGGAAAAGGCTATGAAGTGGCTGAAAAAGACCAGGTGGGTTACCACGCTCAGACGCCCTTTAACCTGGCCACGGGCAAAGCAATTCCCTCTAGTAAGCCTAAGCCTCCCAGCTACTCCAAGGTGTTTGGAGATACACTGACCCAGTTGGCAGGAAATGATCCTCGCATTGTCGGGATCACTGCCGCGATGGCAACAGGAACGGGGTTAGATATCCTGCAAAAGCGGCTACCCAAGCAATATATTGACGTTGGCATTGCCGAGCAACATGCTGTAACCCTGGCAGCGGGGCTGGCCTGTGAGGGGATGCGGCCCGTTGTCACCATCTATTCCACCTTTTTACAGCGGGCCTTTGATCAGATCATTCATGATGTCTGTATCCAAAAATTACCCGTCTTTTTCTGTATGGATCGGGCTGGCATTGTGGGATCAGATGGGCCGACCCACCAGGGGATGTATGACATCTCGTACCTGCGCTGCATTCCTAACATGGTGTTGATGGCACCCAAAGATGAAGCCGAGTTACAACGGATGCTGGTCACGGGCATTTATTACACTGATGGCCCGATCGCGATGCGGTATCCCAGGGGCAATGGCTACGGTGCACCGTTGATGGAGGAAGGCTGGGAACCTCTACCGATCGGCAAAGGGGAGCTATTACGCAATGGGGATGACCTGTTACTGGTGGCCTACGGTGCGATGGTGTACCCGGCTATGCAGACTGCAGAAATTTTGCATGAGCATGGGATTGAGGTAACTGTAATCAATGCCCGCTTTGCTAAGCCCCTAGATACTGAGTTAATATTGCCGCTGGCTCAGCGTATTGGTCGGGTTGTCACTTTTGAAGAAGGTTGCCTGCCTGGGGGTTTTGGCTCCGCTGTTGTGGAATCCCTCATGGATGCGGGAGTCACCATTCCTGTCACCCGGATTGGAATTCCCGATATCCTGGTTGAGCATGCTACGCCAGACGAGTCTAAAGTGAGTTTGGGCCTGACACCAGCTCAGATGGCAGAGCAGATCTTGGCAACTGTGAATCAGCCATCCATTGCGGTGCCTGCCTGATTCAGCCCCTTTCTGGAGTGTTTTCGTGAACCTGGGCCAATGGATTGGTTTAATTAGCCTAATCGCCGCCGTTTACATTCTGTGGCAAATTCGCCAGGTGATTTTGCTTTTGTTTGCGGCGGTGGTATTGGCTAATAGCCTGAATATGCTGGCTCGTTGGTTCCAAAAAAAAGGGTTAACCAGGAGTGGTGCAGTGTTAGCGGCGATCGCCTGCTTTTTCAGTGTGCTGGTGGCTTTCTTTTATTTGATCGTGCCTTCTTTTGCCGTGCAGTTTCAGGAACTGTTAGTCTTGGTGCCAAAAGGGGGGGGCCGACTCAATCTCTGGCTAAACTCACTGAATCATTTAGTGCCCAGCCAGTTTAGAGGCTACTTTCCAGATATAACGACTTTCACGAACCAGATTGTTCCCGTGATCAATCAGCTCCTGGGGGGGTCTTTTGCCTTTTTTTCCAGTTCTGTGGGCGCTGTCGTGAATATCCTGCTGATTCTAGTGCTGGGGTTAATGCTTTTGATCAATCCCCTGGCTTATCGCCAGGCCTTTATTCGTCTGTTTCCCTGCTTCTACCGCCGCCGGGTGGATCAAGTTCTACAGGAGTGTGAATTTTCCCTAGGCCGTTGGATCGAGGGTGCCCTGATCAGCATGAGTGTGATTGGCATCTTGAGTACCCTCGGCCTTAGTTTGATTGGGGTCAAAGCTGCTCTGGCCCAGGGCATCCTGGCAGGCTTGTTAAACTTTATTCCCAACATCGGGCCAACCATCAGTGTGATTCCGCCCATGATGATTGCATCCCTGGACTCACCTTTCAAATCTGTGCTGGTGCTGATATTGTTTATCCTGATCCAGCAGTTTGAAAGCAACTTTCTCACGCCCTACGTCATGGCCCAGCATGTCAATTTGCTGCCCGCTGTGACCTTAATGGCCCAGGTTTTTTTTGCCAGCTTGTTTGGCTTTTGGGGGCTATTGCTGGCCTTGCCCTTAACCGTCGTGCTTCAGATTTGGGTACGGCGGGTGTTGATAGAAGATGTGCTGGATCGGTGGCAGGCTCCTGGTCAATTTAAGTTTGGCCCTGGGTCCTCTAATCCACCTCCAGAGCAGGGTTCAGATTCTCAGCGCGGGGTCGTGACTGAAACCGTGATTCACCCCGCTTCGATCGCCTCAGTGGAGGTGACTGCAACCACAACAGACCAGGGGGGAGACAAGTAGGATGGCGGAACTGGAAGCATTGATTTTTGATGTGGATGGGACGATCTCAGATACAGAGCGGGACGGACATCGCATTGCCTTTAACCGTGCTTTCGCTGAAGCTGGCCTGGAGTGGGATTGGTCTGTGGAGCTTTACCACAAGATTTTGACCGTTGCTGGCGGCAAAGAGCGGATTCTTTACTACTGGGAGCTATTTCATCCAGACTTTAAGCCAGAGGTCGATCGCTGGCAGTGGGCGGCCCAGTTACACCGAGCCAAAACCCGCCATTATCGGGATCTAATCGCAGGGGGCATAATTCCCCTCAGACCGGGGGTGCGTCGATTATTGCAGGAAGCGAGAGCGGAGGGAATTCGCCTGGCGATCGCGACAACCAGTGCCCCAGATAATGTCATGGCCTTATTAGAAGCAACCCTGGGCAAGGAGAGCCCCGCTTGGTTTGAGGTCATTGCGGCAGGGGATGTGGTGCCTGCCAAAAAGCCAGCCCCGGATATCTATCACTATGTCTTGCAACAATTACAGTTGTCGCCCGCTCATTGCCTGGTGCTAGAAGATTCTCGCCAGGGCTTGCTCGCTGCCACGGCGGCTGGTTTAAAGACGGTAATTACTTGTAGTGTTTACACCCAGGATGAGAACTTTCCTGAAGCGGCCCTGGTTCTCAACCATCTTGGCGAACCGGATCAACCTTTTCGGGTATTAGCCGGGAAGGTTGGCCCTGCCCCCTATTTCACCATAAACTTAGCCCGCCAATTATAAATTAACCCTGGGCACCAGCATTCAAATCGCCGATTTCTCCCGCTGGTACTAGGTCTAACCGCATAGTGGGATTGTTTTTCGCCACTTCAAAGGCCTTGACTAACTGGGCCAGAGCATATTCCAACTGAGTCCCTGCATCCATTGCGACCCAACCGTCTGGAGTGAGTTGACGCAACTCAAAATGGAGGTGAGGCCCAGTAGACAAGCCAGTGCTACCGACCCGACCAATGACAGTGCCCTGCTTCACCTGTTCCCCTGGTTTGACGAAGATCTCAGACAGGTGGGCATAGAGAGTTTGCTGAGTGCCCTGGTGATGCTCTAGGGCGATCGCCAAACCATAACCGCCTAAAGCATCAGCCAATAATACTCGACCCGCCAGCGCTGCCAGAACAGGGGTTCCCATCGGAGCGCCCAAATCGGTGCCTGTGTGAAATCGCTGCACCCCAGTAACCGGATGCAGTCGCCAGCCAAACAGGGATGTAATCGGGGCGGGAATTGCTAGGGGAAAGATCAGTTGCAGGGTGCCCTTCCCTAGAAGGCCTGGTGGCCGAAGGGAGAGACGCCTGTAATTCTCTAGGCTGTTAAGCCCGACCACGTTAAGCCCCCCACTACCGACAGAAATTGGCCCCACTTGCACTGAAGTAGGAGGCTGGGGTTGAACTGCGAACCGAGAACGGCTTAGTTCAGCAGCAATTGCAGGCCTAGGGGGCGTGGCTTCCGGGCCATCAGTTGCTGTCTCACGACTCCGGTCAGTAGCCCCCAGGCTGTACCCCGTCCGATCGATATAGGACTCGCCAGGGGAGGCAGGGGAGTCACCAGAGAAAGCGGGGGGCAGGGGCTCTGGGGGCGTTGGTGCCGCGGATAAAGGTGGATCAATGGGAGCAGTCTGAACCTGATTGACTGATGAACCCGAAGCCGGAGTCGGAGCATCAATCGGGAGAGCATCAACGACCAAATCCCCATGCTGCGACTCGGCATGGGCCGGACTGCAGGCCAGCAGCAAGCCCAGGATGCCCATTCCCTGCATGAATACCCTCAAGTTTAGTAAGGTTGGTTGGCCCTGCGATCGTTGTATGAACCACCGACCTGATTGGGTTTTGAGAAAACGCTTAATCATAACAACAGCCATACTGCCCCTCAACTTTTGGGAAAGCCCTCAACTTTATTCGCAATACAGTTGCACCATCTACAAAGATATCTTCACCTATTGCACAGGCGCACCCGGAATCAGCGGAAAATTAGAGATCGATCGAATTAACTGAGCTCGTG
This sequence comes from Leptolyngbyaceae cyanobacterium, assembly GCA_046080785.1. GTDB lineage: Bacteria > Cyanobacteriota > Cyanobacteriia > Leptolyngbyales > Leptolyngbyaceae > JBJTUO01. The sequence continues at coordinate 12,581 of JBJTUO010000285.1, forward strand.
CCCGATTGTAACTTAGAATCGCATTGGCCAGGTCAGCATCTGCCCGTGTCAGGCTATTCTCAGCATTAATCACATCGGTTTGAGTCCCCACCCCTGCCTGAAATCGTAACCGGGCTAACCGCAAAGCCTCTGTTGCCTGCGCGACGGTCAATCGACTAGTATCAACGTTTGACCGGCTAGAGCGGAGTTGGTAATACGCATCTTCCACACTCTTTTGAATCTGATTTCTCACTACAGCAAACCGGTTTTCACTGATGGCAATGTTCGCCTCTTGCTGTCTAGCCCGGGCAAAGGCAGCCCCCCCATCAAACAAATTCCAATTTACATTGGCCGAAACGGAATAGCCGTTACCAAAGCCGTCAGAGGTACGCAAATCATCCAAAAAGTTATACTGGGCAGAAACTCCAAACGCGGGAAGTAAGGCCGCCAGGTCTGCCTGTCGTTGATATTGAGCTGCTTGCCGCTCTGCTAATTGCTGTTGGAGCTCAGCCCGGTTTTTAAACGCCAGGACAATGCTATCGGCCAGAGGCAGTGTCCATTCCCCAGCCAGGGCCACCGGGTCAGCGGTAGTTGGGTCAATGTCAGGCGGTAAATTTAAGCGCTGGGCCAGTTGCCGCCGCTGCTGTTCTTGCGTGGCCAGGGCGTTAGTCAACGTTGTTTGCGTTTGTCCCAGTTGCACCTGCGCTTGCAGCACATCAAAGCGAGTCCCTAGCCCCGCTTGTTCCAGGGCGATCGTGTCTCGCAAACTGGCTTCGGCATTGCGCACAGCAGATCGGGCAATCCGCACATTTTCATCGGCCTGTTGCAGGTTGTAATATTCAACCGCTACATTTAAGAGCAAGTCTTCGGTATCGGCTTCCAACTGAAGCTCAGATGCCCTTGCTTGACTTTTGGCAGCTCCAATTTGACCAGACCGCCGACCAAAATCGAAGACGTTATAATCCAGCCCGATGCTGCCGCTAAAGCTTTGGCTGTAGTTATTTTCTTGAGGGAAGAGGGTATTTTGAGAGGCGCGAGCAGCTAAATCACCCGCTGCCGATTGAGCGCGGGAAAACCCTGACCGGAGAAGCACAGTGGGAAAGTTTAGAGCTTGCGCTTCTTGAAATTGGGCTACGCTGCGGGCAAAGCTGAGGCGAGAGACTTGCAGGGCGGGGTTATTACGTTGAGCCAGATTCAAGGCTTGTCGCAGGGTAATCGGTTGTAGCCCCTTGGGTCTCACCTGCTCTGGCTGAGTTGGAACTAAGAGTGGGTTAGGGTTAGGGCTAAGATAGTCGGGGGGTGGGGTGTAGGGAGTGGGAGGGATGGTTGGCACATCAGGTGCTTTAATCACAGGCCCAGGTGGGGCGTTCCCCATTACAGGTGGGACTACACCAGGGATCACAGGGGTGGAAACCGCGCTGGGAGGAATAGGAACGGGAGGGGAGGAACCACCAAGCTCACTGGGGAGGGTGGGAACCACCAGTGGCTTGGATGTATCAGACGGAGCAGCTTGAGCGGGTTTGAACGGGTTTGATACATTGCCAGATTGCATCGGCTCAATCGTTTGAGCCACGCTGGGGTCTCCCTGACTCAGAGCAACAATGAGTCCTACACCTGCAACAATGATTTGATGGGAAGGCTGCATAAGCTAGCTACTGGCTGAGATACATTACCTTTAGCAGAATAATCGCAGATGTCAATCCTGGCAAAGGGGAAAACACAAATCCTACTGTTTTCTTTGAAAACGGCCATCAAAAATCCTCGAATTGTGCTGACTCAAGAGCGGTTAGTGACGGAATACAGGTCCCCCCGCAACAGCCGCAGACTGGCAAAATGATATAATTTCCACTGATTGTACAAAACGGCGTCGCCGGAATCTGGTACAACTACGCAGTAGGGCATTCTGTGTCCGCTTGCAGAGGGTTCTCGCGATCGCTCCCCGACGAAGCGGGAAGCCCGTGCTCTAACTGAGTTGTGTTTACTCAGCCAGATTGAGTGACGGGAGGGCGTGACGCGGGACACTCTCATCTAATTTTGATAGTGTTGGAGATTGGGCTATGGTTACTCTCAAAATTGTCGTATACCTTGTTGTTGCTTTCTTTGTCGGGTTATTTATATTCGGCTTTCTTTCCAATGACCCCGCTCGTAATCCCAAACGGCGGGATTTGGAATAATTTTAGATTTTACTGGCTTACAGCCTGAATGGGGCAGTCACTCAGTACTGCCCCATTTATGTGTAAAGTTGTTACGGAGTGTAAAGTTGTTACGGAGAGTCGCTTGTCGCGTTTTGCTGGTTTATGCCCTATTTGGTTCCGCCGCCTGAACCTGCGGTTACTGTCTCTGCGCCTTTATCACAGGAGATTAAATCCAGGCCGATTGAGCTGATTGGGTCTCAACCAAATCCAGCGGTTACCTATTCTTTATCAGGGGCCGATCGCCCTCT
>JBJTUO010000286.1:0-11392 GCA_046080785.1 Leptolyngbyaceae cyanobacterium
GTTCCTGGCCTTTTTATCCAGCAAGCCATGCAATTAGATCTGCCTGCTAATCTACGAAATATGCGTCAGATCGTCTGTCGGTCATTATAAAAACCAAACAGAGCTTCCATCAATTACACTTAAAGTGTGACGGTCATCACACTGATTTTTGTGATGGCGTGCTTAACCTGTCCTTTACCCTCAGGGTGTAAGGTGAAGGGCGTTGATGAGTGTAAACAACTTTTATTTATGGACTTCACCGCCAAGAAAGCGCGTTATGCAGTTTTTGCATCTGCGATCGCGTTTGCAATGGGTCTGGCTTCCTGCGCACCGACATCTGCTCCCCCCTCTGCAACATCTGGAGCCTCTCCTGCTGCAAGCACTGCTGATGGTGCCAAAGTATCCATTAGTGGGGCAGGGGCATCTTTGCCAGCTCCCCTCTATCAACGTTGGTTCGCAGAATACAACAAAAAGAATCCAACTGTGCAAATCAGCTATCAGTCGGTTGGTAGTGGTGCCGGGGTCAAACAATTTTTAGCTCAAACGGTTGATTTTGGCGCAACAGACTCTCCCCTCAAGGAAGATGAATGGAAGCAGGTGCCCGCCGATCGAGGTCAGGCTCTACAGCTCCCCACAACTGGAGCCGGTATTGTAATGGCCTATAACCTGGATGGGGTAGAGAACATCAAGCTATCTCGTGAGTCGCTTTGCGGGGTGGTAGATGGCACGATCAAGACCTGGAATGATCCTAAGATTGCTAAGGATAATGCTGGCGCTAGTCTTCCCAGTGGCCCCATCACTTTTGTACATCGCTCGGATGGTAGCGGTACAACGGCTATTTTCACTAACCATATTAAGGCCGCCTGCCCCAATTGGAAGGCGGGTGCTGGTAAGTCAGTAGAGTGGCCTACTGGTACCGGGGCGAAGGGGAATGAAGGGGTAACGGCTCAAATTCAGCAGACTAAGGGCTCGATCGGCTACACCGAGTATGCCTACGCCAAAGAAAATGGCCTGAAAATGGCAACCCTTCAGAATAAGAGTAATGAATTTATCGCTCCCGACCCAGAAGCTTTTGCCAAGTCTCTGGAAGGTGCCCAAATGCCTGAAAACTTTGCCCTTAAGATTCCTGACCCAACCGGTAAGGGGGCTTACCCCATCGTGGGCCTAACCTGGATCTTGCTCTATGGTAAGTATCCTGACCAGACAAAGGCAGATGCTCTCAGTTCGGTGTTTAAGTGGGCTTTGACCGATCCTGAAGCGATCGGCTTTGCCAAGGAGTTAGGCTACCTCCCCTTACCAACAGAGACTGCGAATAGGGTAGTTGCCAGCCTGGGCGATATTAAGGCTGCTGCAAAGTAGGGCGTTACCTGCGTCGATCTACAAATGACCATCTGACTTGACTCCCAATGCCGATGCCCAGACTTTTCACAAAACTCTGTGGTCTAGGTGTTGGGGGCTTTTCCACTCCTGAGACTTGATACTGGTTGAATCGCTTTCCCATTGAATTCACGATTTAAGTTATGGCTCCATCAGTTACTGGTAGTTCACCCATTTCACCCAATCAGCGATCGGCGGTCTCTCGCTATATTGACAGCGGGTTCTTCTGGTTGACCGTTGCCTTTGCTGTGGGTGTTGGTTTGTTGCTCTTAGCGATCGCGCTTCAGGTGGGAGCAGGGGCACTGCCAGCGCTGCAAAAGTTTGGCCTGGGGTTTTTAGTCACCAGCCGCTGGAACCCAGTAGAAAACATTTACGGAGCCTGGCCCCAAATCTGGGGTACCTTATTTACCTCATTTTTAGCCTTACTGTTAGCCGTGCCGATTGGGATCGGCATTGCCATCTTTTTAAATGAAGACTTTTTGCCCGGTCACCTCAAGACCCCGATCGTCTTTCTGATCGAGCTACTGGCCGCTATTCCCAGTGTGGTCTATGGTCTCTGGGGCATTTTTGTCTTGATTCCCTTTCTGCTGCCCTTTGGTCAATGGCTCCATGACAACTTAGGGTGGATCCCTTTCTTTAGTACGCCTCCGTCTGGGCCTGGGGTCTATGTGGCGGGGTTAATTCTGGCGATTATGATTTTGCCCATTATTGCAGCAATTTCTAGAGACTCTTTAGCTGCGGTGCCCATGTCTTTGCGGCAGGGTGCCTACGGCTTAGGGGCGACTCGCTGGGAAACAATCTTTCGTGTGCTATTGCCCACGGCCTTTTCAGGAATTGTCGGCGGTATTATGCTGGCTCTAGGGCGGGCGATGGGTGAGACGATGGCCGTTACCATGGTAATTGGCAACTCTAACGTGGCATCCCCTTCAATTTTGGCTCAGGGGGCAACCATTGCTTCTCTGTTGGCAAACCAGTTTAATGAGGCCAGCGGTCTGCAAATCTCTTCATTGCTCTACGCTGCTTTGATTTTGTTTTTCCTAACCCTGATTGTCAATATCCTGGCTGAAATCATCGTTCGTCGGGTTCGGATGAAGGTTTAACCCTGTTCAAAGCAGGTTTGTTGCTTAATTGTTGTTTTTTTAGAGCGTGCGACTTAACGGAGCAATTTAATGGCTGACTCGAATTTATTATCCCAATCTAACGGCCCGATTGACCTGAAAAAGCAGCCAACTTCACGCCGGACTTTATTTTCCAGTTTTATGTCAGGGGTCGCCGTATTTTGTGCCCTTCTGGCCTTAATCCCCCTGGCCGCAGTTTTATCCTACGTTTTAATTAAAGGTCTGCCTAATTTAAGCCTTTCTCTGTTTACTCAACTGCCACCGCCGCCGCTGGCAAAGGGGGGTGGGTTTGGTAATGCAGTGTTGGGGACGATCTTAACCGTTGGGATCGCGTCTATCATTAGTATCCCCTTTGGTATTATTGCTGGCATGTATTTGTCAGAATATTCAGATGACACCCCGTTAGAGCAAGCCGTTGATTTTTGCGTCAATGTCTTGAGTGGTGTCCCTTCTATCGTGATTGGCACCTTTGCCTATGCCTTGATTGTGATCCGAACTGGTACTTATTCGGCTGTGGCTGGCGGGGTGGCCTTGGCCATCTTGATGCTGCCAGTCATTATCCGAACTGCCTCAGATGCAATGGAAGCCGTGCCTTCCGGTTTTCGTCAAGCCTCTTTTGGGTTAGGGGCAACCCCAATTCAAACCACATTAAAGGTGGTGTTTCCGGCGGCTCTGCCCGCTATTTTAACCGGGATCATTTTAGCGATCGCCCGTGCCGCAGGGGAAACAGCTCCGGTTCTCTTCACGGCTTTGTTTAATCAGTACTGGAACCGGACGGTCTGGGAACCAACGGCGACCCTATCTGTCTTGGCCTATAACTTTGCGACAGTGCCCTACAAAAATCAGCAAGAGTTGGCCTGGGCCGCGGCTTTAGTTTTGGTAGCGCTGGTTTTAATGACTAATATTATCGCCCGACGCATTGTCAAACGGCGCTAGAGGCTGAGTTTGCTACACCATATCCCATTCTGCCCAAACCAATTTACCTGATCGACCTATGACCTTCAATCATCAGTTCAACCCCTCCGTTCAAGCCTCTTCCGATGTGGAAATGGTGTTTAACGCTGAAGCTATGAATATCTACTACGGTGACTTTTTGGCCGTGCGAGATGTCAACATTGATATTCCTAAAAATGCCATTACCGCCTTCATCGGCCCTTCTGGTTGTGGGAAGAGTACGGTACTACGCTGCTTTAACCGCCTGAATGACCTGATTCCATCCTTTCGGATGAAGGGGAAATTGTACTACCACGGTCAAAACCTCTATGCAAAAGATGTGGACTCGGTGGTGGTGCGCCGTCACATCGGTATGGTGTTTCAACAGCCCAACCCATTTCCCAAGTCGATTTATGACAATGTTGCCTTTGGGCCTCGCCTGCTGGGCTATAAAGGTGATATGGATGAACTGGTAGAACGGTCTCTCAAGCGAGCCGCGATTTGGGATGATGTCAAAGATAAACTCAAGGTCTTAGGAACTGAGTTGTCTGGTGGTCAACAGCAACGCCTCTGTATTGCTCGGACGATCGCTGTGGAGCCAGACGTGATCTTGATGGATGAGCCCTGCTCGGCGTTAGACCCGATCTCAACCCTCAAGATCGAAGACCTCATGCAGGAACTCAAAGAGAATTACACCATCGTGATTGTGACTCACAACATGCAGCAGGCTTCCCGCGCCTCTGACTACACAGCATTTTATAACGTCGAGGCCAATGAAAAGGGCTCCCGCACCGGATTCATCGTCGAGTACGACCGCACAGAGGTTATCTTTCAGGATCCCCAAAATACAGCAACTCGCGAGTATGTCAGCGGTCGGTTTGGATGATCTCGGGTTCAATCCAGGGTAGGATGGGAAAAGCTTTCGTTGATTGGGTTAAACGAAAGCTTTTTGAATCATTTGTTGCGAGAGTCTTTGGGGGAATTGTGATGAAACGAATTTTTTCAAGCCTGTTTGCTCTGCTGCTGGTTGTTTGCATTGGGCTGACAGGTTGTTCTTCCCCGGATGGTTTAACAGGCAACTTTCGACAAGATACGATCGCCGCGTTAGGCGCCCTGCGGTCAGCGATCGAGTTACCTGAGGATGCAACCAATCGGGTTGAAATTCAATCAGAGGCCAAGCAACTGATTAATAATTTTGTGGCCCGCTATCGGCGAGATGCGTCTCTTACCCGTCTGACTTCCTACACCACAATGCGGACGGCATTAAACTCTCTGGCAGCCCACTATGCTTCCTATCCCAACAGACCCCTGCCTCAAAAACTAAAAGATCGATTAGAGCTGGAGTTTAATCAGGTTCAACAATCGCTAGAACGAGGCGCTTAACCTGCATAATTCATGAGGTAACTAAACTGTTCGTCATTCCCGCGTAGGCGGGAATCCACACTGGTAAGAATTGCCCAAGCTGGATTCCCGTTCCCCACTCTCAGGTGGAAGTCGCACGGGAATGGCAACCAATAATTGAGGGGTTCGTGAATAATCTAGGCTAGACTTTTCAACTCGATTACTGGGTTTTCCACACCTTACAAGGTTCCAACAATCAGGGATGATAAAAATGTAATCGGAGGAGCACCCAAATGAAAACTCCCTTGCTTGAGTCGTTCTATAACTGGTATCGCAGCATCATTCGCAACCCCAAATATCGCTGGTGGATTATTGGCGCTTCCCTGGTGTATCTGTTAAGCCCCTTAGATATTTCCCCTGATGTCTTTCCCGTCGTCGGCTGGCTCGATGATGGCATCATTGCAACCTTGCTTGTTTCCGAGGTTTCTCAATTCTTGTTAGAACGGCTAAAAGTAAAACCAAACGGGAGTCAGCAGCCGTCACAAACCGCAGAGGCTACCAGATCTGAAACAGTTGAGGTCAATGCAGTTGCGATCGACTGATCGGCTAGCTATCCTCCTCTTCTCTCCCTTTCTTGAGATGAAATAGTAATTTAATGGCTGTGATTCCTACTTAGTCGGGAATGACGGCCATTAAAGGTTTTTCGTTTAACCTGGAGTGCTCCTAACAAGAGATTCTCAGGTAGAACCCTATCTAGGGTTCTTCATTGCTTGCTGGGTCTGGGTGTAGGCATCAATTAAGAGGCCCGCCGCCTGTTCTACATCCTGGTATGTTGTAAACTTTCCCAGTCCAATCCGGAGGGAGCCATCAACGATCTCATCTGGTAAGCGCAAGGCTTGCAGAACATGGGATGGCGCTTCCACACCCGATGAGCAGGCGGAGCCTGTGGAAATAGCGAGCTGATGACGAACTCTGGCAATCACCGCACTATTCGGAATCCCTGGAAATGAAAGGTGGAGATTTCCCGCCAGTCGCTGCTCTGTATCTCCATTCACCACCAGGTCAGGGAAGGAGTCTAAAAGTAGCTGTTGGAGTTGGTCTCGTTTGGCCCCGATCGCCCGTTCATCTACCTCCATCTCTAGCGATCGCAACCGACAGGCTTCTCCCAACCCAACGATTCCTGGAACATTGAGAGTGCCCGATCGCAGTCCTCCCTGGTGCCCACCGCCAAAGATCAGGGGCTCCAGGGGGTACCCCTTGCGGACAATCAGTGCCCCCACACCCTTTGGGCCATAGAGCTTGTGGGCTGAAAGGGCTAAATAGGTAATGCCCCAGGCTTCAAACCAAATTGGCATCTTACCGACGGCTTGAGCCCCATCACAGAGTAATGGCACACCATAGCGTTGGGCGATCGGGCCGATCGTCTCGATCGGATAGATGGTGCCGATTTCATTGTTGGCTGCCATGACGCAGAGAAGAGAGAGACCAGTGGCACATAGCTGCTCTAGCTGTTGCAGATCAAGCCTACCTTTGGAATCGACTTGGAGATCAACCAATTCAGCCCAACCCCGCTTTTCCAAAGCACGGCAGGTATCGAGGACGGCTTTGTGTTCGATCGGCATTAAGCCAATTCGATAGGGTTTTGTTGGGTTAGGGAGCAGGCTTCCCTGAATTGCAAGATTGATGCTCTCGGTTGCACCAGATGTCCAGATCACCTGTCGGGGTGAGGCACCCACTAGATCGGCGACATAGTTTGCAGCCTGTTTGACGGCGGCTTCTGCCCGATCGCCCCATTCGTGATCAACGCTGCTGGCGTTACCAAACTCGTTGGTCATGAACCGGTACACTAGATCGGCGACTCTGGGGTCAACCGGGGTGGTGGCATGATAATCGAGGTAGATGGGGGGGCTAGGGGGCGGCACGGTGCAGGGGTTTTACGAAAGCTGGAGTGTCAGAGGGAGCGACGGTTTTAAGGTTTGAAAGTTTGCTAGTATTTTACCAGGGCAGTTTTAATCCGTTTCAGGCATCCAGCATTTTTTTCATCCCTGGAAGCGGCCATGCCCTACCAGGGTATTGGTCAGGGGGGAAAACCATGACTGTTGCGACCAATCGCAAGTTAACCGTGCAAGAGTATTTAACCTATGCAGATGGGTCGGATACTCGTTACGAGTTGGTGGATGGAGATCTGGTACCAATGAGTCTGGGGACTGGCAAGCATGGCAAGATTACAAAGTTTTTAGAAAAAGCGCTGGATGCGGAAATCTTACGATCGGGCTATACCTGGACGGCTGAACGGTTTTCTATTGGGGTGCAATCCCCTAGGGGGACACGCTGGGATACCTGCCGTATTCCAGATGTTGTAGTTGTGACCCTGGAACAATGGCAAGAGCTGCAATCAAGAGAAGCCGTGATTGCGTTAAATCAGCCACCGCCAATTTTAGTGATTGAAGTCGTTAGTGCTAGTACAATAAATGACGATTATCGGGCTAAACGTGCTGAATACAGTGTGTTAGATATTCCCGAATATTGGATTGTTGATCCCCTGCAAAACAAGGTTACTGTTTGTACGCTGCATGAGGGGCTATACGATCTGGAAGAGTTTCAAGGCAGTGCGTTGCTCGTTTCACTGATTTTCCCAAACCTGCAACTGACCGCCGACCAGGTCTTGAATACGGGCCAATCGGGAGAAGAATAAACTAGCCTATTCTTGAAGGCAGAAAGTTATATTTCCTGGCTATGAAGCTCTGGCTTGGGAGCCTCCCTGAGAAGCTAGAGCTTCCAGGGGACGAAGTATCAAGCTCCAGCTTAGGAACGAGCCATTGAAATATCAGATTGATCTACCCCAGACAAGATAGTACAATTGCCCTATCTGTCGTCCAATGGTCTGGTCAATGCGGCGAGATTCAATTTTTTATCGATTATTTCAGCAGTCTCCCAGTCTCCTGTTTGAGTTATTGACCGTTTCTGTGCCCAATGCGGCTGACTATCGGTTTGACTCAGTAGCTGTGAAGGAACCGACCTTTGAGATGGATGGCGTTTTTCTACCGCCGGAAACAGATGAACCGGGAGCGGTATTTTTTTGTGTTGGCGAAGCCTGCCGTAGGCATAGTGCAGTTTCAGCGGGATGACTACCTCTACGAGCGACTATTTGGGGAGTCATTGATTGCGGCGGAACGTGGTTCTGAGAAAATTGCAGTCGAGATCAAAAGCTTTCTTAGCCCTTCGCTGATTAATGATCTCGAAACTGCTTGGGGTCAATTTTTTATGTATGCCAGAGCGTTACAAAGACGAGAGCCAGAGCGTCGGCTCTATCTGGCGGTTAGTCGCAATACGTTTGAAACATTATTCCAAGAAGAAGCAGGGCAACTGCTGCTGGAAGAACCAGGGTTTCGCATGATTGTTTTTGACTCAAAGACAGAGGAGATTATCCAATGGAAGCCGTAAATCAACCCCTAGACCAGTGGCGTGAGACCTTGGAGAACATTTTCCAATATTATGCAAAGCTGCCTTACCGCTATGGGGAGGTGAGTACCTATGTGGTGGTGAGCCGCGATCGCAATCACTTTATGTTGATGCATGAGGGCTGGGAACAGGATCACCGAGTGTATGGCTGCGTGGTTCATGCGGAGATCCGCAATGACAAAATCTGGATTCACTACGACGGGATTGAAGATGGGATTACGGGTGAGTTGGTTGCAGCGGGAGTCCCCAAAGACCATATTGTGCTGGCGTTCCATCCACCCCAAGTGCGGGAGCATACCGGATATGCGATGGCATGAATCTCTCCCTTTTGTGACATTGCGATCGCCAGGAGGTTGAGGCAGCGATCGGGAAGGCAGGTTTTTTGATGGACGATCGTCTACTATCAACTCGGCAATAAGAGATTACAGTTGCTGGTTATGAAGCTCTAAATTGGTAACGAGTCACGATACAAACAAGTATTTATCTTGACTTCAATTTTTTGAATAAGAGTCTGCTATGCAACTAATGGCGGCTGCTTTTCCCATAACTTAAATCCTTGATTGGTTGCCAGAGAAACTAGTGGATAAACTACATTTTTATAAGCATTTTTCAACTTATCCAAATCAAGCAAGTCATCCTGGGTGTGAACTTTTAGATCTTCAATATAACCCTCTATCATCTTTTCCCATTCTCTCTGCGGCATGTTTTCACGATATATGTTTAAGCCAAGGTGTTGTCTTTCAACAAAGCTATTAAAGAAAGCAGAAGGAGGTAGGTTATTAGATTTAGAAGAATTCATTTCAGGTGTTGTGGGAATTAAATTCCACAATTGATCATGAGCAACAAATGACCAGGGTAAGTAGTGATCTAAAGAAAATTCTTCAGGATCTATTTTTTGACCTGAATATATACAATAAAAATCAGTATTTCCCAAAATTATTTTCCAATAAGTGATTTGTTTAGATAATGATTCTCTCTTGCTCGGCGCAAATAGCTTGTAGATTAAGCCAGGAGTATTAGGATTACGCTTCTGCATATAACCCAGCCATTCCCAAGCAGCCCACCCACGCACAATTGAATAATGTTTTTTTAAGTAAGCCACCCATGACGGATGAAGAATAATTGAACTACATGAACTGTAATTGTCAGAATTAAATCGATATAGCGGTTTGTAATCTTCAAACAAATTTTCTGCTACTTTCGGAACTGCTACATCTAAATTGTTCCCTTTATTCCTGTTAGGAATTTCTCGCAATTCACTCTCGAAGAATGGGACGATTAGACGAAATGGAACATATCTCTTTAATTTTTGAATGATCTTACTGAGATCTTGACTTTCAATTGTTGAACGTAATAGTTTTTTATCAGTGTCGGTGAATTTTAATACGGGTTCTTCAATAGTTAGTGCCAGTGAATCAAGGCCTTCTGTAATTTTATCTTGCATTCCAAAGGACAGTTTGAAATAAGTATGAGGATACCAGGCATTAGCCAGCATCTCAACAATTAAATCATCGAAAGTAATAGATTGAGAAGCATCAAAATGTCGTCGTTTTAAAATATCTAGAATCGAAATGAAGAAAATGAATTTATAAGAGTTAGTCGCATCTACAAACAATCTGGAGAATGCATGGATATTTACCTCCTGGGATTCAGGAAGCGACTTAGGGCTATAAGCAGAGTATCCTCCAGTTTTCTCCGCCATATTTCACAGGGTGATAGTAATTTCTGCCGTAGCGGTGGTCAAATGCAACAGACCTGGTAGGTACCCCACCCTAGATTAGTCTCGTTCTGAGCTAAAGTCATCTGGTAATTCATCAAGTGTAATACTTAGAGCTTGGCAGAGGGTCTTCATTTGAGGGACGGTTAGACTTGCAATGCTGATTCCCCTTTCCCAATTGCTGACTGTCTTGCCGCTGACACCAACGATGCGGGCTAAGGCTTCCTGAGACAGCCCTACTCGCTCTCTCAGTTGCTTTAGCGTTAATTGGGATTCAGATCGAGGCATATAGAAATCAATTTCTAGAAATAGATTGACAAATACTGCGGTTTTCTAGAAAATGATTTCTAGGAGGTCTCCAAAACGGCATTACTAGCAACTCCAAGAGGCACTTTAGCTAGTGTCTCATTTCAACTTGTTCTAATTCAAGTCATTCAACAAGCTGTATGAGCCAACTTCATGTCTGGGCAGTAGTACGACTATTGCCCAATATGCAACATGTCATCATTAATCGCTTTCGTCGCCGAGGAGACGCAGAAAACTATCTGCACCTTTTGCGGCGATACGTTTACGACACTAGCTTGATCATTATGTTTGAGCCTCCATCCAGTACAGCCAAATTGGAAGCCCATTCCAAAAATCGTAGGAAGTCTGGAGTCTCGTCATCCTCGTTAAGTGTTTCTGCCAAGGATTGAACTAATGGTCTATTCGGTGTTAAAATATCATTGTCATAGGCTTTCCCAAGTAAATTTAATGATGATTCCCAATTGCGGTGTACTTGATAGAATTGCTCATCACCCTGTCTTGCCTGTGGTTTTACACCCGCAAGGTGAGGTTTTGCCGATCGTTGTTCGATAATCTCATGCTTTGCAAGAATGTCTAACTGTTGTCTTAACCGTTCTTCATCCATGCCTAAAATGCTTCTGAGGTCAACCTCCATATCAATGATCTGATTCACCAATACACTAGATTGAGTTCTGAATTCTTGTTCCCAACTTTTCGCTAGTAAATAGCCAAAAGTATATGAATTGGATACTTCAGTATCACCAACTAAATATATTTTATGAGTCTGAATCAAAAATTTGATTTTTGTAATGGGCTGGGAGTCTATGTATGTCTTCAGAATCAGACGAACTTGTTTTTTCAGATTTTCAGGCGATTCTCGTGGAAAATTTTCAAGGCAGTGATTGATTAGCTCGTCTTGAGTGAAGGTTTGATGTTTTGGTAAAAAGTCAAAGACTAAATATCTCCATAGGGAAGGCTGACTTGCTGTAGAGAGATTAAAATGAATCAGCCAAGCCGTTACAGTAGCTTCTAGATAGGGATCTTTTGCTGCAACCACCCTACCTTCAGCCGTCAAACCCTGTTGGTTGATCAGGTTAGCCGCGATCGCCCATTGTTTTGCCCCTTGCAATGCCCGATCGCTGAGGGAGGGGGTGGTATTGGTAGCCATCGCCTGGAGTAG
>JBJTUO010000287.1:0-14433 GCA_046080785.1 Leptolyngbyaceae cyanobacterium
CGTATAGGTTGTCGGCTTCAGCGTTTTAGCTGCTACAGGCGTTGCCAGCGTCACCCATAGAGTCATAACCAGAGCCAGAGTGATCACTAAAAGAAATCGAAACGTTTTCATAACACAAACCCTTACCTCACCGAGTTCAATACTCCCAAGTCGTAAAATACCGAACCCCGCGGGAACTATACCGTAAAATTCAGCTTCTATCTCACTCTAAAGCAAATCTGCATCAGAAGATGAAGGGGTCCGCTTAAAGCGGGAGAGATGAGTCTTCACGACAGTGGAAATAAAAGGCCGATCGCGACCTGCTGCTCAAACAGGCTCCTGTAGGGCGCGCATCAAAGTCAACGCAACCAGACGAAGAGAGAAATATAAAGATTTTTTGAGAATTGGTTACAAATTAAGGTAAAAGAATAGCTAGGAGGAAGTTCCATTTTTGGGGAATTCCACTGAGCACTATTCATTTAAATTAACCTTGTACTTTTTTCTGCATTCACTGTCTTAATACAATTCTTTTGATAATGGTAACAAAGATTACCATTTAGTTGGAGTGCATCCCTGTAAAGTCGTCACCACTTGATTGAGATGCATTATGACTATTCCCTTCTCCAGAAAAAATGTCCGAAAAACGTACAACTGACGTAATTAAAGACCGAGATCTGATCAAACGACTGTGCCCCAGTGCAATCGATCAAATCATGCTCTATCTAGCATTTAGCGCGATGAGAAGTAGTGGCCATCGGCATGGTGCCTTTTTAGATGCGGCGGCAACTGCGGCTAAATGTGCGATTTACATGACCTATATGGAGCAGGATCAAAATCTCCGCATGACGGGGCATCTGCACCATATTGAACCAAAGCGGGTCAAGGCGATCGTTGAAGAAGTGCGAGAAGCCCTGGCTACTGGTAAATTGCTAAAAATGCTGGGATCCCAGGAACCCCGCTATCTGATTCAGTTTCCCTATCTGTGGATGGAAAACTATCCCTGGCAACCAGGTCGCCCCCGCATTTCTGGCACCAGTCTGACAACAGAGGAAAAGCGCCAACTCGAACAAAAACTGCCGCCGGGAGATCTGCCCAACGCACAGTTAATCAATTCGTTTCAGTTTTTGGATCTGATTGAATATTTGCATGGGCGCTCTCAGGAAGATTTGCCCGTTGATCAACGCATGCCCTTGAGTGAAGCACTGGCCGAGCATATCAAGCGGCGATTGCTTTATTCCGGTACCGTCACACGGATTGATTCACCCTGGGGTATGCCTTTCTACGCTTTAACCCGTGCTTCCTATATCCCAATCGATGATCAGGAACGTTCCTACACCATGATTGAAGACACCGCCCATTTCTTTCAACTCATGACGGCCTGGTCTGAGCGGCAACCAGGGGTCGTGCGAATCCTGGAAGAACTGGATATCCCTCCCGATCTGAGGGATGCTGCATTAGCTGAACTGGATCGAATCATCCGTGAGTGGGCAGATAAGTATCATCAAACTGGAGGTCAGGCTTTTTCTTTACATATGGCGGTTGGGCCAACCGAGTAACCCCCAAACCGGCCTGCTCAGGAGGAATCACCCGGCCATTTTGCCAGGTTGCTCCCATAAACGGGTCATCCAGCAAATTAAGGTGACTATCCAGGTCTAAATAATCTGCCAGGGGAGAAAGATGGGAAAGGGCTGTATTAAGGAGGGTGCTGTCTGAGTAACAGCCAAACATGACTTTGAGGCCGCAGGCTTGGGCCGTTTGAATCATTTTTATGGCTTCGGTTAAACCACCAGATTTCATTAATTTGATATTGATGCCATGGACGCGATCAGCCAGCGGCAAAATGTCATCACTGGTAAAGCAACTTTCATCCACAACTATCGGTAAAGGCGATCGCTGATAGAGGGGCAGCAGGTTATCTTCATCGCCAGGGGCCAGGGGTTGTTCGATATAAGTCACTCCCTGTTTAGCCAACCAGTCAACCATCTTTAGGGCTTGATCCAGCGTCCACCCCCCGTTGGCGTCGATACTGATTTGTTCAATCTGGGGAGCTGTGTTGCGGACAGCTAGCAGCATAGCCCGGTCAGCTTCAATGCCCGCAGGGTTGCCCAATTTAACTTTAAGTGCCTGAATACCCTGGAATGGAATGGCAACTGTTCCCTGCCCCAGCCAGTCCCTGACTCGTTGTTGGGCGACCTCTGGGGGATTGATCCCAATCGTGACAGAAGTTGGTTTAATGCGACCGCAGTCTAAGCCCCACAATTGCCACAGGGGTAATTTCGCAAATTTCCCCAGCCAATCCTGTAAGGCGATGTCCAATGCAGCACTCGCTGCAGAGGGGAGACAGACATCTCGGATCAATGCTTCAATCCGTTGACGCTCCAGGGGGCTGAAGGCTTGCAAGGAAGGGGCAATTTTTTGCAGCGATCGGACAATCACCTCCGTTGTTTGATGGTGACAACCAATGGTAAAAGGCGAAGCCTCTCCCCAACCCTGAATTCCATTGTGCTCGATTTCTACCCATACATTGGTGGTCTGGGCAGTGGTGCCTCGACTAATGGTTAATGGAAATCGTTTATGAACTGTAAAGGTACCAATTCGGAGTTGCATATCGCTTATAAAACTGGCCTAGCAGTTAAAACACCCGCTTTTCACTTGACGAGACTAACCAGCAGCAGGGGCTGAGCTAAAGCGATCTGTCTTTTGATCATACTCAATCTGGCCATAATCTAATTTGATCAGGCGATCGCAGAAATGGAAATAGCGGTCATCGTGGGTAATCACCAGAACCGTTTTTCCTTGATTTTTCAGTTGAGGTAAAAACTCTCGATAAAATAAGTCCTTAAAAGCTGGATCCTGATCGGAAGCCCACTCATCGAATAAATATATCGGCCGATCTTCCAGGTAGGCCGTCAGCAGAGTTAAGCGCTTACGCTGTCCTTGAGATAAATTAGTGGTTGAGAGCTTACCGTCAAGGATGGATACCTTATGGTCCAAATTGAGGCGCTGTAGATAATGGGTAGCTCGATCATCCAGGTCAGCATCGGTTATGCCCAGCAGCCGATCAAACAAATAAAAGTCAGCAAATACAACTGAGAAGTGTTGCCGATACCATTCTCGGTTTTGTTGGGTGATCTGCCGATCGTCCAGCCAGATCTCTCCCATTTCAGGCAGGTAAAGGCCAGTGATCAGCTTAGCTAGTGTTGATTTGCCACTGCCATTACCGCCTACGATAAAAACGAGCTCCCCGGCTTGTAAGGTCAGATCGAGGGGGCCTAAAACAAAATGACTATCCTGCTGGTCACTACCGTAAAAATGAGTGACTCCCTTAAAACGAAGAGACTGCCAAGTGGGACGAGCAGTTTCGGGGATGGTTGTGGGTTCTGCCCGATCGGATAAAGAAAGCCCCAGGATCTCAATTTTGTGAAAGGCAATACCTGCGCGACTCAAGAGTGGCAAGCTGTTTACCAGACGATCCATCGGTAACATCAGATAGGTAAAGGTTAAGACAAAACCAGCCAGGGTCTGGGGTGGCAGGGTCATTAGTTTGGGCAAGGCAAACAAGATAAAACCAACTGCAAAAAAGAACAGCAGTTTACCCCAACTGGAAGTGATCGCGAACATCGTCAACCCCTCCACGTTATACCGGCGATAGGAAACAGCGGTATTTCTTAGTTCATCCTTGAGAAATGCCTGTCGACGCCAGTAGTTAAGTTTGAGCTCTTTCGTGCCATCGGTAACTGCTCGAAATTGTTTGAACAACTGATCTTGTTCATCTCGTGCTAACGCCAGAAACTGCTGCCCCCGTTTGAGTAACCAACGGCAGCTCCCCAGGGCAACGACTGTCAGTAGACAAACCATCAAAAAAGTTTGCCAGGACAGCCAAGTGATATAGAGCATACAACCAGCAACAATCGCTATGTCAATGCAAAGAAAAGGAAACAACCGCACAGCATCCGCGATCGCCTGCACATCCTCAGTTAGATTGGCCAGCAGGCGGGGTGCACCCAGTTGTTCTAAATGGGTCAACTCTGCTGTGAGAATCTGCCGACTCAGATTAAGACGGAGTTGGAAAATCGCCTTTTGAGCCAGATGAATCAGCAAGATCTGGGAAATAATACTGCTGACTAAGGCAATGACGGCTAAGCCAACGAAGCCCCAGGCCAGGGTAGAAAGATCGGTTCCTCCCCCACTTAGATTTAAGGCCCGGCTGATCAGGGCAATCAGTCCTGCACTACTGCCTCCACTGACAAAACCCGTTACGATCGCTATCGTAAGGGATTGCCAGGAAGTTTGGGAAAGAAAGGTAAACAGCTTCATAACTGGGGCTGCCGATAGCGAATAAGGGAAGGTGAGGCTGTCAGTGGAATAATTAGAAACACTTTGCCCTATCTATCTTTGCATTCCAGCGGCAAATCCGATCCCAAATTTAGATACACGATCGCTCCAGCGAATGCATTATCCTATTTCCAGTTCATGCGAAAGCAAAGTGTGTGTGAAGCGTATTCATGGAAAGCTCGTCGGCGTCAGAAATCTCTCAATTTCCGAGTTTCTCTATTATTTTAGAAACTGAAAACCTTGCCAACGCTGATTTAGAAGGGTTATCAGCATCTCTAAAGTCTCTGATAGACCAGGATGTGCCCCCAACCTGGGCCAATGAGGTGATTTTAATTGATAGTGGTGATGCCCCGCCAGGGCTATTAGCTCAACTCTGCCAACGCTATCCCTGGATTAAGGTGCAGCCAGCCTCCCTGAATACGGGCTATTACAACGCCAAAATGCTAGGAGCACAGCGATCTACAGGAGAAATCATTATCTATTGTGATTCTGACTGTACCTATGAGCCTCATTGGATAGGTACAATTCTGACCACCTTTCGATCCAATCCAGATATCCAAATTGTTGCTGGAGAAACCGCTACTAGAGGAAAGGGGCCCTATGGTACTGCGATGGCACTGACCTACATTTTTCCTCAATATTCAGGAGAAACAGAACTAACGCCGACCTACCAATACTTCCTCAACAATGTGGCATTTCGGCGCAATTTGTTGTTGCAATATCCTATCCCAACTGATCTACCCCTCTATCGCGGTAATTGTGTAATTCATGCCTACCGTTTGACGCAAGAGGGTTATACGATTTGGCGGCAACCTCAGGCGCGAGCGACCCATGCTCCTCCCAATGGGCTAACCCACTTTTTTTGGCGTTTTTTATTAATCGGACACGACTACTATTGGCAACAGCAACTAACCCAGTTTGAACCCAACTCAAATCACGCTCCCATCTATCCTGCTGACTTAACAGAGTCAGCCCGTGTTTTGACTGTGAAGGGGACTCAAGTCAAATTTCGTATATTTTCCAGCCGGATTAATCGGATGTTTCAGAATAAACCCCAGCATCTCTTGTACCTCCCATTTGCAATTCCGATCGCACTCACTTCTGTTTTTTTGATCTTTGTAGGATATGTAATTACTCGGATTAATTCCCAATACTTGCTTAAAACCTACGAGTCTTTGCTGGGGAATACTTGATACTCTGCTTGAGGGTTTACAGAAGTGAGCGTAACGCCCACTACCTACGTAGCTTTCTCATATTTTAAGAAAAACTTCCTTATTTTTACGGAGATAGAGCCCATACCTATCACGCTACATTGTGGCTATGAGGATGTACCCCAATTAAGCAAACCCTTCTATCACAGCAACTGCTCTAACCCTTAAGGATGATGCCCATGACTCTGTTATCGTCTGCTCATTTATCTTTCTCTACTACGTTTGCGAGGGGTGTTGAAGGCATCAATACCCAGGGACAAGTAGCTGAGCCATCCTTTAACAGGCAGTCTGTGCAGGCGAAGCGGGGGCGACACCTGTTAAACGACAAGCAGTATGAAGCAGCCCTGCACTGGTATAGACAAGCGGTTATTGACGATCCTGACTCTGCTGAGGCCTGGCATGGGCAGGGAGAGGCACTGGCAAGTCTGGGTTCTTACGGGGATGCCTTGATTTCCTTAAATCGCGCCATTGAACTTCATTCAACTGTTAGCAATTACTGGATAACCCAGGCTGTGGTTCTGATCCATCTCCACGATTACCTGGGGGCTTTAGATAGCTGTGAGCGGGCTTTAGCAATAGAGCCCGGTAATCGGGAGGCTTGGTTGTTTCATGGTTCTGCATTACAGCGATTAGGTCGCTACAGAGATGCCTATGCTAGCTTTGATAAAGCGGCAGGCGTTCAACGACAGTCACTCTCCCAAAAAGTAGCTGGTCTATTTTCTCACTGGCTGTGATAAAGCAATCTTGCTCAAAAATTGGGATAGGAACCCTCCTATCTCGGCAGGTTTTTACTGATAATTGTGGGGTTGCTCCATTGGCCAGACAATTGTTGGGGCTGGTGGAACGGGACGAGGAGAAGTAGGGACACTCTGAATAACTTGTTGATGAGCAGAGGTTTGACTGCTGATATGGACGTAGTTGGGAGTGAAGAGAAAGATATTTTCACCTAATCGCTCTTGATGGCCGTCAATCGCAAAAGCGCCACCAGCCACGAAGTCAACACAGCGTTGGGCCATATCTGGATCCAATAGCGCCAAATTAAGAATGACAGCTTTACGCTCTCTCAAGGCTGAGACAACCTGGGGCATTTCTTCAAAAGAGCGGGGTTCCAGAAGTAAGATTTCTTGAGTGGGTTGACGATTGGGCAGGCCAATGACATTACTACTAGCCTGATTCACGGGGTGGGACTGACGATCGGGCGGATACATGGCTTCAGGCCCATAGAAATCTGGGGAGACCTCTTCCTCATAGTCATATTCGTACTCCCTGTCGTCATAGCGATCGCCGAATCCCAAAGAGTCCCAGACACGGTGGAAAATGTTCATAGAATCAGATCAAATGATCTACAGCATAGATTTGATTTTAGCCACAAAACTATCCTTTGGGAAGGAAAGTTTTACAAGGGAGGGGGATTCTCGCGCCATATTTTTGATAAAGTTGCATTCCGTAACATTTCCAGGGCGGATTCGTACCGAAAACCGTTAGGCCCGTTAGGATAAATCTTGTGCAACTGTTGGAATGCAGTAACTGGAATTACTCGATGTGACCGTTTCTCCCCCCACTTCAGGGTTAGACCTGAAAACGCTTTTTCCCTTTGAACTGGATGATTTTCAGAAACTCGCGATCGCGGCTCTAGAGGATGGCCAGTCAGTGGTAGTCTGTGCTCCAACGGGGTCTGGCAAGACCTTAATTGGGGAATATGCGATTTATCGGGCGCTGAAACGAAACAAGCGAGTTTTCTACACGACACCGTTAAAAGCTCTGTCAAATCAGAAATTGCGAGACTTTCGCACCCTGTTTGGCCCTGATCAAGTAGGGCTTTTGACGGGCGATATCTCCATTAATCGGGATGCGCCGATTTTAGTGATGACCACTGAAATCTTTCGCAATATGCTCTATGGCACTCCAATTGGAGAGGTAGGCACATCCCTGATCGATGTAGAGGCAGTGGTGTTGGATGAGTGCCATTATATGAACGATCGCCAGCGCGGCACGGTTTGGGAAGAGTCCATTATCTACTGCCCCTATGACATCCAACTGGTGGCCCTGTCTGCAACAGTCGCCAATGGCGAACAGCTGACAGATTGGATTCATCAGGTGCACGGGCCAACTTGTCTGATTGCTTCTGATTTTAGGCCAGTGCCATTAGAACTGTATTTCGGCACACCCAAAGGATTGTTTCAATTGCTGGATGACAGTCAAAAAAAAATGCATCCTCTGCTGAAACAGCGATTAGGTAAGAATAAGGGTCGGGGTGGGGGCAATTCTCGCCGGGGCCCACGCCAGGAAGGCCCTAGTCTGGCTTTTACCCTCAGTCAATTGCAGCAAAAGGATATGCTGCCCGCTATTTACTTTATTTTTAGTCGGCGGGGGTGTGACCAGGCAGTCGCAGATGTTGCTGCTCTGCCGCTGACCCTGGTAAATGAAGCTGAAACACACCAGCTAAAAGAGCGAATTGATCAATTTGTCGCCCGTAACCCTGAAGCTGTGCGAACCGCGCAGTTAGAGCCTCTGTATCGAGGCATTGCAGCCCACCATGCCGGTATCTTGCCAGCCTGGAAAGGGTTAGTGGAAGAATTATTTCAGGAGGGGCTGATCAAGGTGGTATTTGCTACAGAAACCCTGGCCGCTGGGATCAACATGCCTGCACGTACCACGGTAATCTCCAGTCTCTCAAAACGAACGGATATGGGCCATCGATTACTGATGGCGTCAGAATTTTTACAAATGGCTGGACGGGCAGGTCGCCGTGGCAAAGATCTGAAGGGTTATGTGGTGACGGTGCAAACCCCCTTTGAAGGAGCGAGGGAGGCCGCCTATCTGGCGACAGTAGGGCCAGACCCCTTAGTCAGTCAGTTTACTCCCAGCTATGGCATGGTGCTAAATCTGCTGCAAACTCATACATTGGATCAGGCAAAAGATCTGGTGGAACGTAGTTTTGGGCAGTACCTAGCAACCTTATACCTGCGTCCCCAACAGGAAGCGATCACTGCCCTGGAAGCCGAACTCAGTCAATTGTCGGCTCAACTGGAAACCGTCGATTGGCAGGCTTTAGCTCAGTATGAAAAGCTGCACGAACGCTTAAAAGAAGAACGACGGCTGCTCAAAATTTTGCAGCATCAAGCAGCCGAAACCCGCACTCAAGATCTGGCGGTAGCACTCTCCTTTGCGGTTGCAGGGACAGTCCTCTCTCTTAAAGGAGAACATGTGCCAGTTGCAACTGCTATCCCTGCGGTTCTGGTTTCTAAAGTTCATGGTTCAGGGCAGTTTCCTTATCTGATTTGCCTGGGACAGGATAATCGCTGGTATGTCCTGACGGTAAAAGATGTCGTGAATCTGCGGGGTGAAATCCCCAGAATCACCAGTGTCGATAATCTACACCCACCCCCTGAGATGCCATTAAAACCTGGACAGAGTCGGAGTGGAGATGCCGTTACGGGGCTGGTGGCTCGGCAAATTCCCGCCAGTCCTTCTTTAGAAAAGGACGCGCCAGAAGTTTATACTCAGCAACAACGGATGCAGGCGGTGACAGCACAACTAGAAAGTCATCCGGTGCATCAGTGGAGTAACCGCACCAACATTTTGAGAAGGCAAAAACGAGTGACCGCGATTCAGGCAGAGCTGAGCGATCGTCGAGCCAAGCTGGAACAGCAATCTCACCGCCACTGGGAAGAATTTCTCAGCTTGATGGATATTTTGCGCAATTTTAACTGCCTGACAGACTTGACCCCAACTTCCCTGGGAGAGGCGACTGCCGCCATTCGAGGAGATAACGAATTGTGGTTGGGGTTAGCAGTGATGTCTGGAGAGTTAGATGGCCTGTCTCCGCACCATCTGGCTGCGGCCTGCGCCGCCCTTGTCACCGAAATTTCTCGCCCTGACAGTTGGACTCGTTACAGCGTAGCGGCAGAGGTGGAAGAAGCGCTGATGGGCTTGCGCAGCATTCGCCGCCGACTGTTTCAATTGCAGCGACGATACCAGGTGATGCTCCCGGTTTGGTTGGAGTATGAATTGGTTGGACTGGTGGAGCAATGGGCCTTGGGCGTGGATTGGTTAGAGCTATGTTCTAACACCAATCTAGATGAGGGAGATGTGGTGCGGTTATTGCGTCGGACGCTAGATTTTCTTTCTCAAATTCCCCATGTGCCCCATCTGCCAAAAATTCTGAAAACTAATGCGGATCGGGCCATGCAATTGCTAAATCGGTTCCCAGTCAATGAGGCGATTGAGTAGTTGATAACGCCTACCTATCCCCAAGTGTAGGGATAGTTCCTACTTCAACCCATTCCCCAACAGCAACAGACTGACGAGGGTTCCAGTATTCCAAAGACTGTGAAGCAGGATCGAAGCCAGTAGGTTACGAGAACGGACATACACGAATCCCAAAACCATACCCAGGATAGTAAGGGGTAGCACTTCAGAGAGGCTAAGATGGGCAACGGCAAAAATCACACTACTGAGGGCGATCGCAGCCCAGAGAGACATAAAACGTGTTAGAGAAGGCAACAAAAAGCCCCGAAATAGGGTTTCTTCAAAAATAGGAGCAGCAATGGCCGCAGTGAAGAAGAAACATCCCAGGGCTACTGGATCCTTACCTTCCAGGGCGATCGGTAAGATGGGGTTGCTGCCCCCTCCTCCCTGCCAGAGTTGTTGATTGATCAGTGAAACTAAAATAACAAGGGGCAGGGCCACAAAGTACCCTCCAACCCCCCAGAGTAGCCAGTTAGCCTTCCAGTTAAATTGGAACCAACCTTCTGGTAATGGAAAATAGGGTTTGATAGACCAGTAGAGAACGAGTAACCCACCAGCGGCGAGGAATAGGTAATTGACCAGAATATAAACGGCTTTGGCTCTCTCCCCAAACCCAGCGATGGAAATTCCTGTAATCGATTGGGCGCTACCTAAAACGAGGGGAAAGGCAATTTGCCCCAGGAAGAAAAAACCAAAGATCAAGACTTGCCAGATCATTTCTCCATCCCAGGGGGTTTGCCATCCATCTACCCCACCGAGGGAGAGGAGTGCCTGCTTGTTGCGTAACAGCCATTGGGCTATCAGCATTAACAGGAGAATCGTCCCAATAGTAGATCCAATTACCGGTAAGCCGCCAACCAGAGCCAGATTAACAAAAGCAGCCTCAGCCATTTGCTGTTCACTGTATTGCAAATCAACTAAGGCATCAGGACGTTGTTGGAGGCGATAAAGTTGGGAGAGGGCACGGTAGCGAAACCAGCCATTTAAGCTACGGGTAATCTGCTGTTCAGCCTTGGGCAAAATTTGGGGCGGTTGACTCCAGAGGCCAGAGAGCACTTGGGCCGTGTCAGGCAGGGGGGCGACGGTTGAGTCTGATTGACTCTGGGTACTGACCCTGGCCCAGGAAGCCTGGGCGGCCTCTAGCTCTCCCTGCTGAACCTGGAGCATCCCTAAATTCAAATCAATTACAGCGAGCGATCGCTCTCCCTTCGGCAGGGACGCGCGCAATGGCTTAGTTTCAGCTGCCATACCAGACGCTGCCAGTTGTCTGGCCCGATCCAGATTTTTTTGGGTAGTCTGGCGCACTTCCTGATACTGCTCCATCGCCCCCTTGATGGGATCCTCACCCAGTAAGGCGTTACGAGCAGCTGCCAGGTTTGCATCGCTTGCGGGCAATTCACTGGCTTGCAACAGTAGATTCGTTTGATAGAGTTCTAATTGGTTTTGAAACTGGGGGCGATTCAGACTGGAGAATAAATCTTGGCTCATCAGCGCGATTGCAAGAAAGGTCAATATAATCAGAATCACCCGCTTGATCGTCATTGTTTTCTGTGTCTCCCGTGCGGCCAGCGTTTAGCCCTTGCTCAAGCAAGAACTCCTTCGCATTATGACACTGGAGACTCCAATCCACATCTACCGTTGCTGGGCTTTCTTTTGCAACTAATTTCCGGACTCTGTCGAGTAACCACAGAATGAGGGAAGTAGACAGGTTAAAATTTGTTTTGGCATAAAGATCAGGAGGATACTCGTCTGACTACCCGTATCATTCTCGTTCGTCACGGCGAGAGCACCTTTAATGTGGAACGTCGAGTTCAAGGTCATCTTGACAAATCGATCCTGACTGAAAGAGGCCGAGATGATGCCTCAAAGGTTGCGATCGCCCTGAGAGATTTGGGATTTGACGCAGCTTACAGCAGCCCCCTCAAGCGGGCTAAGGAAACGGCTGATTTGGTTTTGTTTGGGTTGAAGCAACCTCCAGCCCAGCCATTGCAAACAACCGATTTATTGAAAGAGATTAGCCTACCAATTTGGGAAGGTCTGCCCTTTACAGAGGTTGAAGCTAATTATCCAGAAGCCTTTCGCGATTGGCAGACCGCCCCGCACTTGCTCAAGATGAGTGTGCCCGGTGCAGACGGTCAACCCGTAGACTTTTACCCAGTTCCAGCCCTGTTTGAGCAGGCGCAGAATTTTTGGCAACAAATTTTACCCCGTCATCATGGGCAGACCATTCTGATTGTGGCCCACAGTGGTATTAATCGGGCCCTGATTAGTACGGCTATTGGGCTCCCCCCCTATCGGTATCACTCTATCCATCAAGCAAATTGCGGCATCAGTGTCCTCAACTTTAGTGGTGGGTTTGGCGATCCGGTGCAGATGGAGTCTTTAAATCTGACAGATCACCTGGGCCAGCCTCTGCCCAAGCCCAAGCAGGGAAACCGTCACCTGCGTTTACTGTTAGTCCGGCATGGAGAGACAGATTGGAATCGGCAAAAGCGCTTTCAGGGGCAGATTGATGTCCCCCTCAATCAGACAGGGCGCCTGCAATCTCAGCAGGCAGCTACATTTCTCCAATCTATTCCCCTGCAACAGGCATTTACCAGCCCCATGTTGAGGCCCAAAGAAACAGCGGAGATTATTTTGCAACACCATTCAGCAGTCTCACTGAGTCTGGAGCCAGATCTGGCAGAAATCGCCCACGGCACCTGGGAGGGTAGACTGGAGACTGAAATTGAGCAAGATTATCCTGGTTTACTACAGCAATGGCAGCTGCAACCTGAAACCGTACAGATGCCAGAGGGTGAAAATTTGCAGCAGGTTTGGGAACGGGCGATCGTGGCCTGGGATCGAATTGTACAGGCGGCTGATAGTCAGGCTGAAGTTGGCAACACTCTGGTCGTTGCCCATGATGCGATCAACAAAGCCATTCTTTGCTCAATCCTTGGTCTTGGCCCGGAGTATTTCTGGGTGTTTAAGCAGGGCAATGGTGCCGTGAGTGTAATTGACTACCCCCAAGGGGTTACAGGTCAACCCATTCTGACCGCCATGAACATTACCAGTCACCAGGGAGGCGTGCTCGATACGACCGCTGCCGGAGCTTTGTAGATTATGGTGGCTGAACTGCTGCAACAGGTTCGTTTAATTGATCCCGTCGCTGATACTGATCACATTGTTGATGTGTTACTGGGAGAGGGGCAGATCTGGGCGATCGCTGAGCAGATTAGGGAGTTCCCCAGTGATACCCTAATCAGGGGGGGAGACGGTCAGGTGTTAGGACCGGGATTAGTAGATCTCTATAGCCACTCTGGATCACCAGGCCATGAGGAGCGAGAAACATTAGTTTCTCTGGCTAGAGCCGCTGCCGCCGGTGGCTTTACCCGGATTGGAATCTTGCCAGATACCTGTCCGGCACTGGATACCCCTGCTAGTATTGCCTGGATCATTGAGCAATGGCAGACGCTTGCAGGGCAATGGAAACAGGGAAAATTACCGCGATTACGGCCCTGGGCCGCCCTGACCCTAGGGGCTAAAGGGCAACAAATGGCTGAGCTAGCCGAGCTGGCATCCAGCCAGATTATTGGTTTTGCCGATGGCCAGCCCTTAAATAACTGGAACCTGGTGCGACGATTACTGGAGTATAACCAGACCCTCAACCAGCCGATCGCTCTCTGGCCATGCGATGCCAATCTGGCAGAACATGGCGCCATGCGAGAAGGGCTGCAATCCATTCAGCTTGGACTGCCGGGTATGCCAACTATCGCTGAAACAGCGGCACTCTCTGCTTTACTAGAGTGTGTCGCGGCGATCGGGAGCCCAGTGCACCTGATGCGGCTTTCAACCGCTCGGGGGGTTGAATTGGTAAAAGCGGCAAAGGCCCAACAGATTCCGATCACCGCCAGCACCACTTGGATGCATCTATTGCTGAATAGCGAAGCGATTTGTCACTATGACCCCAACTTGCACTTAAATCCGCCCCTAGGAAATCCCTCAGATCAGCAAGCGTTGATTGAAGCAGTGATCGATGGCACCCTGGACGCAATTGCCATTGATCACACTCCTTATACCTATGAAGAAAAAACCGTCGCCTTCGCCGAGGCCCCACCAGGAGTGATTGGCTATGAATTAGCCTTACCCCTGCTTTGGCAGGCTCTGGTTGAGACAGGGCAACTTTCAGCTGTGCAGTTATGGCGTTGTCTGAGTAGTGGCCCAGTCAGATGTTTGGGTGAGCAGGTAAGGGCGATCGCCGTTGGCCAGGCGACTGAACTAACCCTATTTAACCCTGATACCCCCTGGCAAGTTACCCCTGAAACGTTAAAATCTCATGCCATCAATACTCCCTGGTTAGGACAGCCCATTTCAGGTCGGGTTGAGACGATCTGGTGCTCAAGTTTCTGAGTGACATATCCTACTAGCTTGCCTACCCGACGCTAATTGCAAGCAATACAGCACGGGCTTCCAAGCTTTCGGCTACACAGTTCACAGGCTGGGCAACCCCATCGCTTCCCTATGCGTTGTTTAAACTCCGCGTGATGACCCACCGCAGAGTATTAATTTTTGGTTTGATGCGGCATCACCTTGCAGCTATCCGACTAGCGCAACTCTGCCCAATTGAATGAGTCTTGTACTCTTGGGTTTAGACATTCCCGGATTATGCTGGTTC
>JBJTUO010000288.1:0-4837 GCA_046080785.1 Leptolyngbyaceae cyanobacterium
CAGCACTTTTTCTATTTCTATCACCCAGAAGCCAACGGTACTGATCAGCAAACAGAGCAGCAGTTCCTTTGCCGTTAAAGACTGGGTATGAAAGGTGGGCTGGAACCAAGGGCTGTAGATCACCCCCAGTTGCAGCAGGAAGGTTAAAACCACAGATACCAGCATGGGTCGATTAGACAACAGCCC
The DNA here is from genome assembly GCA_046080785.1 of Leptolyngbyaceae cyanobacterium. Lineage (GTDB taxonomy): Bacteria > Cyanobacteriota > Cyanobacteriia > Leptolyngbyales > Leptolyngbyaceae > JBJTUO01. The sequence continues at coordinate 187 of JBJTUO010000288.1, forward strand.
CCGGTGAATCAGTAAATCAGATTGCGATCGCAGAGTTAAGGCCAGACTAATGCGAGAAAAGGTGAGCATAGAAAACAACATCGTTTGCCAGTGGGGCCAGCCCGATCTCCAGAGTTGATACCCCGCTGCCAAAAACACGAGCCCCATAAAGATTCCGACCCAGAGAATGCGACGTCCCACACCTCGACTGAAGATACTTTCACTGGGGGCGTAGGGGGGGCGCTGCATGGTGTTATATTCTGCTGGTTCTACACTCAGAGCAATGGCCAGCATGCCATCTGCCAACAAGTTAATCCAGAGAATTTGTAACGGTAAAAGGGGCAATGGCATCAACAACAGGGGAGAGCACAACATGATCACCACGCCGCTGGTATTGCCAGTCAAGCTATAGCGTATGAATTTGCGAATGTTGTCATAAATTACTCGCCCTTCCTCAATGGCGGTCACAATGGTGGCAAAGTTGTCATCTAACAACACCATGTCAGCCGCTTCCTTGGCTACGTCGGTGCCCATTAAGCCCATGGCCACACCAATATCTGCTTTCCTCAAGGCTGGCGCATCATTCACCCCGTCCCCTGTCATCGCCACGATCTCTCCCCGTTGTTGCAATGCCTGGACAATTTTTAGTTTTTGCTGGGGGGAAACCCGGGCGTAAACCGCAGTGCTTAGTAGTTGAGCTTGCAACTCTGCCAGGGACATGCGATCCAGATCGAGGCCGGTTAAGACTGCCTGATTGTTAGTAATCCCCATCTCAGTGGCAATATGGACAGCCATCAGGGGATGGTCACCGGTAATCATCACTGGCCGGATCCCCGCTTGTTTACAGGTCTGCACTGCGGCGATCGCCTCCGGTCGAGCGGGGTCCAGCATGCCGATCAGCCCGACAAAGATCATTTGACATTCCACCCCTGTTTCCTGATTAGGGGGAGGCAGCCCATCTATCTCACGATAGGCCACTCCGAGAACTCGCATGCCCGTTGCTGCCAACTGATCATTGGCCCCTTGAATCTGCTGTAACCAATGGTCGGTTAACCCTTCCACCTGGCCACTATGCCAGACATGACTGCACACTTCTAGCAGACTACTGACGGCCCCTTTAGTAAAAGCAACGTAGGGCAGAGGTCGGGCCGTTGCCGCCTGAAACCATAGCCCGGCCGCCTGGGCACTTGCCCTGCGGGCATGAATTGTGGTCATGCGCTTGCGATCGGAGTCAAAGGGCACCTCCGCCACCCGGGGCAGGTGGTGTTCTAGCCAGTGCTTTTGCAGGCCAAAACGGGTCGCTGCCAAAACCAGGGCCACCTCTGTGGGGTCTCCAAGTATCTCCACAGCCGTTTCGGTTGACTCTGGCAGCAGGGTATTGTTGCACAGGGCTGCCCCCACTAGCACTAGGGCGATCGCCGGTTCTAGCCGATTCAGGTCATCGAGTTGCAGTGGCACCTGCTCCCCCGTTAGCAGAGAAGTGATCTGGGCGATCGGTTCCCGCAGATCAACGCGCTGCCCTGCCAAAGCCAGAACCGTTACGGTCATCCGATTTTCTGTCAGGGTGCCTGTCTTATCCGAGCAAATTGTGGTGACGGCCCCCAGGGTCTCCACCGCCGGCAATTTACGAATTAGAGCCTGCCGTTGCACCATGTGGCGGGCACCCAGGGATAAAGCAATGGTGACCACCGCCGGCAACCCTTCTGGAATGATGGCGACCGCCAGACTAACGGCGGTGAGAAACATCAAATGCAGGTTTTCTCCCCGCAGCCAGCCCAGGCCAAAGATGACAAGTACGAGGCCCAAAGCTACAAATGCCAGCCATCGCCCCAGTTGATCAAGCCGTTTTTGCAGCGGCGTGGGTTCAATCTCGACCGTCTGTAAGGTATCGGCAATTTGGCCCAGCTCGGTGTGCATCCCGGTTTCTGTGATCACCGCCCGTCCCCGCCCGTAGGTGACCACTGTGCCCATATAAAGCATGTTGCAGCGATCGGCCAGGGGAAGGTTGTCTATAGCCAAGGCGGGGGACTGCTTTGCAACGGGTTGGGATTCGCCGGTAAAGGTTGATTCCTGCACCTGTAGATTGATGCTTTCCAGGACACGGGCATCTGCTGGCACCTGATCTCCCTGTTCTAACCGCAAAATGTCTCCCGGCACCAGGTCACTGGCCATCACGTCTTGCCAATGGCCCGCTCGACAAACCCTGGCCCGTGGCACAGCTAACCGTTTCAGTGCTGCAAACGCCTGCCCTGCTTGATATTCTTGACTGGATCCCAAAATTGCGTTGAAAACCACGATCGCCAAGATGGCAGCCATGTCTTTATAATCACCCACTACCCCAGAAATCACTGCCGCCGCAATCAATACCAACACGGTCACCGCCGTCAACTACTGCCATACCATGAGCCACAATGGCTTCGGCGGTCGTTCGACCAGGGCATTCACACCAAATTGGGTCAGACGATGATTGACTTGCAACTGATTTAACCCCTGCCGCATATCAGTTCCTAACTGCTGAACAACGGCGAGCGGCTCTTGCTGATACCAGGCAGGCATAGGCTCTAAGTCAGGCATAGTCAGGGCATCACCAGTACGGCTAACAGCATGGCCTGCATCATGGATTCCTATGCTTTGATTGACCGCACTTCCTGAATGAACGAAATACCATCAAACACCCCATCCTTCAGGGCATGGGTGCTGCGTACTCGCCGATCGGGTGCCAGTAACGTTATCGTCTCTATGAACGTAATGACTGCCTCATCTTGAGTTTTGCTAGAGCGAAAGCAGATTGTTTCCTGGCCAGCATCCCAGGCGATCGCCGCAAAATCAGAGTAGCTGGGGGAGGTCATGTGCAGGATGCCGTTGATAAACGCTCCAGCAAAGTGGAGCTCAAGCTGGCTGCCATCCGGATAGCGATAGTGGTTGAGCTGCTGGTAGGTCTTGCCCTCAATCGCGATCGTAAAAGCTCCCCAAAAGCTGCGCAAAAACTGGCCCTGGGTATTGGTTTTAATGTATTCGCCTTGCCAGGTGCCCGTGTGCTGCATGAAAATGGCGGGGACATGATGCTGAGCGGCGCTTTCAAAACCGCTGGTTGGGAGCTGGTCTTGACTCATCGTGAACCTCCAGATCGGATGGGGAGCTATGGTGCAATCATAGCCCTTTTGGCCATGGCAATTGACTCCCAGAGCTGGGCCCGTGTTCTGTTACACATCTTTACAATGATTCCTGGGTTACCATAAATAATGGCGAGGGGTGAGAAATTGTGCCGATCCCGATTACTTCCATCGCTGACTAGCCTATCAATCACCAGACCCAAGGGGGGTTCTATGGTTTCTACAAGCAGCCGCATTGGTATTATTGGAGCTGGTACCTCCGGTGCTTATCTGGCCAGTTTACTGGCTAACCAGGGCTTTCAGGTTGACCTGTTTGACCGCACTCCCCAACCCCGCACCGAAGGTTGTGGCATTCTGGTGGTGCAGGCGGGCATGATCGCATTGCAGCAAGGGAATCCAGAAATCTGCGATCGGATTATCCAGGCTGGTGATGCGGTCAAAAAGTTTGAATTTCGCAACTTATTGGGCGGCACAATTAATTCGGAAGCGGTAACCTATCAGCCAGATGAGCTACCGGGGATGCTGGTTCATCGTAAAGCTATTTTGGAAGCGCTCCTGGCTGCGGTGCCAGTTGACTGTCTGCATGGCAATGCGGAGTTGGTAGACGTGACTGAAACAGAGCAAGGAGTAAGGGCCGAATTTAAGGATGGTCGCCAGTGGCAGGGCGATCTCCTGGTCGGGGCCGATGGCATTCTTTCTCAGGTGCGCAAGTCGGTAGTAGCGGGGGTAGAGCTTTGTTACCTGGGGGATCTAGTCTGGCGGGGAATTACAACGGATCGACACTTCTGCCCAGAAGGTAATTTTATTGTCTATGTCCGGGGGCGGGGAATTTATGCCAATTTCTTCCACATCGGTGGTGACCTGACCCATTGGGGATTTTTTGTTGAACGGGAGCAGGAAGAGAGGGAGTACGGCCTGCTCCGCCCCCAGGATGTCACCCTCCCCGCTGCAGAATTAGATAAGTTGCCTGCGAATGCTCGCGACCTGATCACCTCCACACCGATTGATCACATTGTTTGCCGTTATTCCTATGATATTGACCCATTACCGCAACTCTATCGCGGACGGGTACTGTTGATCGGGGATGCAGCCCACGCAAAAAGCCCGACCCGGGCACGGGGGATGACCTCTGGGTGGGAAGATGCCCTGGCCTTATCGCGCTATCTTGTGAGTGAAGACGATATTCCAACGGCGCTGGCGGCTTTTCAGACAGAGCGCCTGCTGATCGTCCATGAATATCAGCGCACGAGCCGTGAGCAAAGTCAACGCATTGGGCGTCAACGCAAAAGGGTAGCTTAATTTAATAGTTTCTGTAGATTTGAGGGGTATCCACTTAAAGCGGGACAAACTAAAGGATACAAAAAGGAATTATGTTCCTTTTCGTCCCGCCTTGCGGTGATAGCCAATTTGAAGTACTCCGTGACATACTCCCAACATCGCCGCGAGCGGACGGTGTGGGCTTCTCCCACCGGAAAGTCGTTTTACGATGAAACCGGACTGGAGCGTTTTATAGTGAGGCGATGCCCAACCCCACTTAAGTCCATTATACCTCATGCGGC
>JBJTUO010000289.1:0-13161 GCA_046080785.1 Leptolyngbyaceae cyanobacterium
GCCGCATCAAACCAAAAATTAATACTCTGCGGTGGGTCATCACGCGGAGTCTAAACAACGCATAGGGAGGCGATGGGGTTGCCCAGCCTGTGAACTGTGTAGCCGAAGGCTTGGAAGCCCGCGCTGTATTGCTTGCAATCAGCGTCGGGTAGGCAAGCTAGTAGGATATGTCACCGCAATTGGTAAAGATAGGTGGAGACGCCGGGTTGCTTGAATGAATCAATTTCTTGACCAACTTGGGCGAGTCTAGGGGGGAGCGATCGTTCTTTTCGTTGGTTTAAGCCTGAAAAGACGAACCAAACCCGTTGACCGGCCTGTAATCGACCAGAGGATTGGGCAAACTCTTGCCACTGTTGCTTTGAAAATGTATCAGACTCAACCAGGTTTTGATCGCCATGAATATAGTCTGAGGCTGCCAGGTTAAATTTAGGAGCGTAGTAGCTAAACTGCAAGACCGCCCCATAGTCAACATAGATTTGATCTCCTGGTCTTTGATGAGATTTGATGTACTCAATCACAGGCCGTAGTTCCTGCTTTTTTTCTGGATAAACGATCAGTTGAGTTGCACGTGTTAGAGGGGGAAAGAGTAGAAGCCCGGTCATCACCAGGCCCAACCCCCCAAGGATTGGTCGTTGCTTAAGTTGGGCGAGGAGAAAAGCTACCCCCTCTGCAATGATCAGGATAAAAAAAGGGGTTAGGAACAGGACTAAGCGCGCACGAAAATGGTATTTGTGCAAATAGCCTGCCATTAAAGTCACCGCAATAGGAGCTAATAAAATAAAGAGTTTTTCCCTATCCCTTTTTAATAAAACTAGGCAACCGAGAATAAAGGCAACGATCGCAACCCCATCCATTCCGTTTAAGAAGCCCAGGGGATGGTAAAAAAATCGACCTAGAGAGTCTAAGAGCCAGAGCCAATCAAACATTGATTTAGGGTACTCATCGTTCCAGGCACTCTGTAACCCCTGATTGTCAGCGACCCTTGCGGTCACAAATAAATAGGAGGTTAAAAAGCTAACAATCCAGGTCAGGTAGACTGGCGATCGGTTGATCAGCCTATTTAGACGCTGCTTTCCAGGAGAGAGGATAAAACCGATCGCCTCCAAACCCGTCAGCACAAAAATTGCCGGGTAGGATACCCAGACGGCCACAGCACCTGTAAAAGCCGCCGCCAGCCTTTGCGCTTTGCTCAATTGTTTTTTCCTTAAGGGAATGAGCAATAAACTCAGCAGCAAGGCCACCATGACATCGCTGGAGTAGGGTTTGGCCTCGGTTCCATAGTAAAGGGGGTACTTTAAGCAAGCAAATAAAGCAACGGCGATCGGGAGGGCCAGGGCAGACACCATCCCTTTGCCCAATTTGTAGATGGCAATCACCGATACACCCCCAGCGATTAAGGGAAAAAAGCGATGGGCATATTCGCTATCGCCAAACAGTTGAACCGATAGTTTCTGTAGCCAGAGAAAGCCAGCAGGAGCTGCTTGGTTATGATCCAGGGGTTGCAGTAATTCTAGGTAGGAGCGATCAATCACATTGAGCGCTAGCCATGCCTCATCCCCCCAGAGCGATCGGTTACTGATGAATTGCGACAGACGCACAACAATGCCAAAACCAGCAGCCGCAAGGGCGAGGGCATTCAGGCTATCGAAGGGCTTTTGGCGTTCCTTTGTCATTACGTTTTTGATGGTTCCCCAAACAAGTCAAACAGTGCTATGCTCCAGCAGTTGGTCAGGCTTTTTCACAACCAAGGATAGTTGCTCATCATACCAACTGATCGATTCCCAACTGATGCTCCCTATTCCTGCCTGGTCATTGGGTACGGCAACCCCCTGCGCCAAGATGATGGTGTGGGGCAACGGGTGGCAGAGACAATCGAGTCGTGGCAGTTGCCTGGCGTGCGATCGCTGGCTGTGCATCAATTAACCCCCGACCTAGCAGCAGAAATGGCTGTAGTGGAGCGAGCTTTCTTTGTGGACGCAATGGCGGTCAAGCCGGAGGCTATCAAGGGTAGGCTGCCGACCATTCAAGTTCAGCTCCTTCAGCCCCAGAGCGGTAGTCTGGGCGGGCATGCCCAGGATCCTGGATCGCTGCTACGTCTGACCCAGGTGCTTTATCAGGTGACCCCGTTGACATTTCAGCTTCTGATCCCAGGGGTGGAATTTGGCTTTGGCGAGGGGCTGTCTCCCCTGGCCCAGGCGGGGTTAGTCGCAGCCTGTGAAAAACTTAAGGAATTCATCCATACCAGAATCGAGAAACTGGCGGAATACTAAAAGCTGGGCGTTATGTTGACCAGAGGCACTGAAGGCTGGGATGCAAGGGGTTTAAAGGATTTCTTTAGCTTTTCCCTAGCCGGTCTTCCTAAGAACCTCACAATTGGGGGTTAAGGTCAAAAGTGTGAAACCTGGTACATTCCCCAAACCGTTATCCGTTCCATGTTCTAAACCATTAGGTTGTAAAAGATTTAACCCATTGTTGTATTCCTGACCAAACAGTCTCAATCTTTTGACCTACCCAACCCCTAATGAGGGTTTCCATTATGCGTAAACCAATTTTTGCAACGATCGATGCCAATGAAGCCGTTGCCCGTGTTGCCTATCGGCTCAATGAAGTCATTGCTATCTACCCGATTACCCCTTCTTCTCCAATGGCGGAGTGGGCAGATGCTTGGGCCTCATCGGGACAGCCAAATTTGTGGGGGAGTATCCCCTCCGTGATCGAAATGCAGAGCGAAGCAGGGGCAGCGGGTACAATTCACGGTGCTTTGCAGGCTGGATCTCTCACCACAACCTTTACGGCATCCCAGGGGTTAATGCTGATGATCCCCAATCTTTATAAGATTGCAGGAGAGTTAACCTCGGCAGTCATCCATGTGGCAGCCCGATCGCTGGCAGCTCAGGCCCTTTCGATTTTTGGGGATCACAGTGATGTGATGGCGACCCGGGCAACGGGCTGTGGCTTGTTATGCTCTGCTTCAGTCCAGGAGGCCCAGGATATGGCAGCGATCGTCACCCGCGCCAGCCTGGAATCCCGTATCCCCTTCCTGCATTTCTTTGATGGCTTCCGCACCTCCCATGAAGTGCAAAAAGTACAGTTGTTAGGGGATGACGACCTGCGGTCTTTCATTCCCAACGAGTTCATCCTGGCCCACCGGCAACGGGCTTTGACCCCAGACCGCCCTGTGATTCGGGGTACGGCCCAAAATCCAGATGTCTATTTCCAGGCGCGGGAAACGGTGAATCCCTTTTATGCTGCCTGTCCAGCCCTGGTGCAAAAGGCCATGGATGACTTTGCCCGACTGACGGGCCGTCAATATCAGTTGTACGAATACCACGGCAATCCGGAAGCGACTCGCGTCATCATCATCATGGGGTCTGGCTGTGAAGCGGTTCATGAAACAGTAGACTACCTCAATGCTCAGGGGGAACAGGTGGGCGTCCTGAAGGTGCGGCTCTATCGCCCATTTGAGATGCAATTATTTGTCAAAGCCCTGCCAGCCAGTGTACAGTCGATCTCCGTGTTAGACCGGTGTAAAGAGCCGGGCAGCGCAGGAGAACCCCTCTATCAGGATGTGATCACAGCGTTGATGGAGACGGGGCGTAAAGACCTGACCGTCGTGGGGGGACGCTATGGCCTCTCTTCTAAAGAATTTACCCCGGCCATGATCAAGGGAGTGTTTGACAACCTTTCGGCTCCTACTCCTAAGAACCACTTTACGATTGGTATCCATGACGACCTGAGCCACACCTCCCTGACCTATGACCCGATGTTTTCTACGGAACCAGAGCATGTGGTGCGCTCTATTTTCTTTGGCCTGGGATCGGATGGCACCGTGGGGGCCAACAAAAACTCGATCAAGATTATCGGTGAAGAAACCGATAACTATGCCCAGGGTTATTTTGTCTACGATTCTAAAAAATCTGGCTCAGTCACAGTTTCTCACTTGCGCTTCGGGCCTCAGCCCATTCGCTCCACCTATCTGATCTCCAGCGCTAATTTTGTCGCTTGTCATCAGTGGGAGTTTGTCGAGCAGTTTGATTTGCTGGAAACAGCCAAAACCAACGCTGTCTTCCTGCTCAACAGCCCCTACAGCTCGGAAGAAACCTGGCGTCACCTGCCCAAAGGGTTGAAGGATGAAATCATCCAGAAGCAGATCCGGCTCTATGTGATTAACGCCAACCAAGTGGCAAAGGATGCTGGTATGGGGGGGCGGATCAACACAGTCATGCAGGTCTGCTTCTTTGCGGTGGCGGGAGTCTTGCCCAGAGAAGAGGCGATCGCCAAGATCAAGGAGTCAATTCGCAAGACCTACGGCAAGAAGGGCGAAGAAGTGGTGCAGATGAACTTGAAAGCAGTGGATCAAACCCTGGATCATCTGTATCAAGTGAATTATGCCGATTTACCCTACGAGGTCCTGCCTGGGCTAGATCAGCCCTATCAACCCGTACCGGATGCGGCACCGCCCTTTGTGCGGGAGGTAATTGGCAAAATGATAGCCCGTCAGGGCGATACCATTCCCGTCAGTGCCCTGCCCTGCGATGGCACCTACCCCAGTGGCACTTCCCTGTGGGAAAAACGCAACATTGCCCAGGAAATTCCCGTTTGGGATCCAGATGTCTGTGTGCAGTGCGGCAAGTGTGTCATGGTTTGCCCCCATGCGGTGATTCGCTCCAAGGTGTATGAGGCGGGTGAGTTGGAACAGGCCCCGGCCAGTTTCAAGAGCACCAGTGCCAGAGACCATGACTGGACTGATCTAAAATTCACGATTCAGGTGGCAGCCGAAGACTGTACCGGCTGTGGCATCTGTGTGGATGTCTGCCCTGCTAAAAATCGCCTGGAGCCCAGGAAGAAAGCCATTAATATGGAACCCCAACTGCCCCTGCGGGCCCAGGAGCGAGAAAATTGGGACTTTTTCTTAAGTCTGCCCAACCCGGATCGTCAGCAGTTGAATCTGCACAAAATTGCCCAACAGCAAATGCAGGAGCCGTTGTTTGAATTTTCTGGGGCCTGTGGCGGCTGTGGTGAAACGCCCTACCTGAAGCTGGCAACTCAGTTATTTGGCGATCGCATGTTGGTGGCTAACGCAACCGGATGTTCCTCCATTTATGGCGGCAATCTGCCCACAACGCCCTGGACCCATAATGGGGAAGGGCGCGGCCCCGCCTGGTCTAATTCCCTGTTTGAAGACAATGCTGAGTTTGGCTTAGGTTTTCGGGTTTCCATTGATCAACATATGGAACAGGCCAAAGAGTTATTGCACCATCTGGCACTGGAAACGACCAATTCCCCCATTGCCGCCGATCTGGCAACCGCCATTCTGAATGCGTCCCAAAGCGATGAAGCAGATATTGTGGAACAGCGAGAACGGGTAACTCAGTTGAAGCAGACGATCTCTGGCTGGTTATCCCATAATGAAACTGACTCAGGCCTGCGGGCCAGGTTGCAAAACCTGCAATCTCTGGCAGACTATCTGGTGAAGAAGAGTGTGTGGCTGATTGGGGGCGATGGTTGGGCCTATGACATTGGTTACGGTGGGCTAGATCACGTCTTGGCTAGTGGCCGTAATGTCAACATCCTGGTGCTGGATACAGAGGTTTACTCTAACACGGGCGGGCAGATGTCAAAATCCACCCCTAAGGGAGCTGTGGCCAAGTTTGCAGCCGCCGGAAAGCCCGCCTCTAAGAAGGATCTGGGCTTGATTGCCATGACTTACGGCAATGTCTATGTGGCCAGCGTGGCCATGGGCGCACGGGATGAGCATACACTGAAAGCCTTTCTGGAAGCAGAATCCTATGATGGCCCTTCGCTGATCATTGCCTACTCTCACTGCATTGCCCACGGCATTGACATGACAAAAGGCATGCAACAACAAAAAGCCGCCGTTGATTCCGGACGCTGGTTGCTCTACCGTTATGACCCGCGTCGGGCTGCCCTGGGTGAAAATCCGTTGATGCTCGATTCCCGATCGCCCCGCATCCCAGTGGATCAGGCCATGTATAGCGAAAACCGCTTCAAGATGTTGCTGCGCAGTCAGCCAGAGGAGGCAAAACGGCTGGCTCAGCAAGCCCAAACTGAGGTCAATCAACGCTATCAAATGTATCAATATCTGGCTGCTCGCTCTCCCAAGCCAGAGGGCTCATCTCAGGGAGAATCAGCCAGGAGTAGCTCTTCTGGGGGAAATGGCCATAACGGCCATAACGGCCATCCCCCAGAAGAGCCTGCGGGAACATCGCCAACCCGATCCGCGCCAGCGCAATCGACGGGGCGGTAGCTCGACTGAGCTGGCCGCAGTCAGGTGAATCAGCTGTTACCTGATTTCGGTCAGTCTCACTTAAACATTGATCAAGTCATTCAGGTAAAGGAGTCTGCAAAATGGATCTTTCAACGACCTATATGGGCTTATCCCTGCGATCGCCACTGGTGGTCGGTGCGGCTGCCCCTTTGACCGAAGATCTGGATACCATCCGACGGCTGGAAGACTGTGGTGCCGCAGCTATTGTGCTGCACTCTCTATTTGAGGAGCAGATCCGTAAAGACATGCTGGATCTGCACCATCACCTGGAATACGGCACCCATAGTTATGCCGAGGCGTTGACCTACTTCCCGGAGCCAGACCTGTTTCATGTGGGGCCAGACCTTTACTTGAATCACATTCGTAAAGCCAAAGAATCCGTCAATATTCCCATCATTGCTAGTTTAAATGGCAGCACCCCCGGTGGCTGGATCGACTACGCCTGCCAGATGGAACAAGCGGGAGCCGATGCCCTGGAACTTAATATTTACTGGATTCCTACAGAGTTGGAGTTAACCGGGGCTGAGATTGAAGACCGCTACACTGACATTTTGCGAGTGGTGCAGCAGGCTGTGTCCATTCCAGTAGCGGTGAAGCTCAGCCCGTTCTTTACCAATATGGCAAACATGGCGAAACGGCTGACCGATGGAGGAGCGAAAGCCCTGGTACTGTTCAATCGGTTCTACCAGCCTGACATTAATATTGAGGCACTGGATGTCTATCCCCACCTGTTGCTCAGTACGCCCCAATCTCAACGCCTGCCCATGCGCTGGATCGCGATTCTCTACAATCGCATCCATGCCGATCTGGCTGCCACCAGTGGGATTCATAAAGCCGAAGATGTGGTGCGCATGTGCATGGTGGGAGCGAAAGTTACCATGCTGGTCAGTGTTCTGCTGCGTCATGGGGTGGAGTATTTGCAGACGATCGAGCAAGACCTGCGGCAATGGCTAGAAGCCAATGAATATCATGGCATTCGGGAATTGCAAGGAATTATGAGTCAGGTTAACTGCGCCAACCCCACTGAGTACGAACGGGCTCAATATATGAAAGCTCTGCAAACCTTCCACCCCCACTGGGTGCATGGCTATGAGCATCACCACTTGGCCCATCATCATGGTGAACATGAGCATCGCCCTGCTCACCAGACTACGTTCTAAGCCTTACCTACCCCCCGGCTGCCGCCGTCCCCCCTACTTACAAAGGGGGACGACAGGGGGTGTATTCAGTAATCTGCGTCGGCAGGTTTTCTCTGTATAGCCGCGACTTCAGTCGCCAGCGTGACTGTTTGTCATTCCCGCGTAGGCGGGAATCCATCCTGGTAGCAGTTGCGCAACCTGGATTCCCGTTCCCCACTCGCAGGTGGAAGCGCCACGGGAATGACAGCCAATAATTAAGGGGGTCGTGAATTATCCAGGTTAATCGTGCACCCTACCATCCGGCATAATGGCTCCAGAGAGCCGTGCTCCGGTCAGTTTTACCATAATCCGATTTGAGAAGCCCATCTTGGCCCCGCTCAGGTCAGCCTCCCTCAAATCGGCCCCGCTTAGATCTGCCCCAATCAAATTCGCTTCCTTCAGGTTGGCTTTACGCAAATTTGCTTCCAATAGATTGGCCCGAAACAAATTGGCTTGTTGCAGATTAGCTTCGCTTAAATTGACTCGATGCAAAAAAGCATCGCTCAAATTGGCATCGCTCAAATTGGCATTGCTTAAATTACGGCCTGATAGATCCTTTTCCTTAAGGTTCGCCCCCCGCAGGTCGGCACCGCTCAGGTCTGGATGGGCGCTTCGCTGCTCGGTTTTGGGCTGTTCAGCGGCTCCTTGATAGGATGAGCCAGGTGAGTGGCCAGGGGGGTGGGAATAAGACCTGTAGCTCTGATGGGAGGAAGTGTTTGCAGCAGAAGAGGCGTGGGTCGATCGCCCGGCTGCGGGGTTTGACTGGCCAGATGAATGGGAAGAACGAGAAGTAGACTGGGATTCTGGCGATTGAGACTGCCCACTGGAATGACCATGAGCACCGTGATAATTATGAGGAGGGCTATGGTGACGAGATTGATGAGCCTGAGAATGGCTACTACCAGACGACTGACTCCGGTTAGCCTGCTGGCCGTCGGTTGATGCAGCCCTATTGGCCTGGTAAGTTTCATGGGGGCGAGGATAGGGCTGATAGGGATGGCGAAAACGAGAAGAGTTGGCTGACTGCCCATTTGCTCGATGTTCTCGCAATCGCTCACGGGCATGGTTAAATTCCTTAAGCTTTTCTTGAGCTTTTTCAACCAGGCGGGGATTGTCTTTTGGAATCCGATCGGGGTGCCAAACAAACACAAGATCCTTATAAGCCTGATTGACCTCTTCTAAAGAAGCATCTGGCTTCAGACCCAGTACTTGATAACACCAATCAAGATCTCTCATGGACACCAAGATACCACTATTCCCCAATTCAGGCTTGTCCTTAAGCGAGTTTTAAGCACTTGGTGTGCGGCTCAATAAAACTGGACAATTAGCATACACCCGCACGTAGTCGGATAGGGAGTTACCCAGCAACCGATCCAGATCTGGGATGCCCCGAGCGATCGTAGGTCTCCGATCAGGAGAGCCTAAAATCAGAAGATCTGCATTGGATTCTTCTGCAATTTTGCAGATTTGCTCGCCTGGTCTACCAGAGCTGATAATACAACGATAGCTGACCCCCATTCGTTTGGCCTCTGCAACAGCCGGAGCCAAAACTGGGTCACTTTCGGCTTGAGCGCTGGTGGGCGGTTCAGACCTGCCGCTTAAGTCAGGATTGACGTGCACGAGAATGAGTTGGCCTCCTTTAATATCTCGCAGCAGATAGAGAGCCAAAGCTAAACTTTGTTTAGCAGAGTCAGACTTATCAACGGCCACCATAACTCGATTCAGCTTCTTGACATAAATGTCATCTTTTACTAGCAACATTGGCCGGGATGACAATTGAAAGACATATTGACTCACCGAGTTTTCTAAAAAAGAGACCAACCGCTTGAGCCCCCGTGACCCCATAATGATCAGGTCAGCGTCAATTTCATCTGCCACTTTGCAAACCGTATCCTTAGGATCACCCTGACGCTGCATTGCAGTCACATGGGCAGGATCTAACTTGAGGGACTGAATTGCATTAGCCAGCAATTTTGTTCCTTCTTCCCATTTTTCAGTCATTGCATCCGTTGTCACCTGGGGTGGCACAACATGGAGAACCGTAACTGCTGCTCCTTTAATGGAGGGAATTTCCAGGAGGAGTTTCAACATTTCCTCTGATTGCCCGGTTCCTGAATCAGCCAGGAGAATTTTCCCTATCATTGCTCTACCTCGCGATGTTGCTCATCAGGCGACTCTACCATGCAGAAGTGCCTGGAATCAAAAGTAATTGGAGGCTCAACTCAGTGCCCCTCAAACTAACAGGAAGAATTAAAGCATGAATACTCAAATATCAAATATTTTAAACATTTAGAAATAATTGGGCGTTGCCGATTCCAGGTATGAAAAAGGATGCTGGATGCTTGAAACTTCGTTTCAATTCATCCTGCTTTTCAGCAACGCCAATAATTGAGTCCCAAACGTGCCTTCCCCAGTAATTATACCGTTAAAATCGGGGTTGAACCTCTATGATGGCATGGCTTAGAGTGCATCAAATTGTAAAGATGACTCTTATGTGACAGCCCAAATCAATTCAGAATCACTCGTTGGTATTTTGTTTTTTTAAGTCATCCTTGTCCCTTATCGACATAAAACCTGAACAGACATTAAGATGAAAAACTGGCACTCTTAACTGACCAGATGATTATGGCTCACGAGACACCGACCTCGTCCTTTGATACTTTTCCGGCCTCCCCCCCTACTTCATCTGGCCCACCTCAAGTTGTTTGGTACGATTACCTGATCCGTGCCCATCCTCACCATACAGATTATGCAGGAGTCGCCTGGCATGGTTCTTACATTAATTGGATGGAAGAAGCACGCATCGAGTGTCTGAGATCGGCGGGGTTGGATTATGTAGATTTAGTGGAAGCCGGGTGTGAGTTGCCCGTTGTCGAGATGTCGGTGCGTTACCATCAACCAATTCGGATGGGGATGGAGGCCCTGGTGCGCACTCGGATGGCTGAGATAGAAGGGGTCCGGATTAACTGGGATTATCAGATTCAATCAGTCGATGGCATAACCCTGTTTGTCACAGCCCGTATTACGCTGGTTCCTGTCGATCGAAGTAAAGGTAAAATTGCTCGACAGTTTCCTGCTTTACTCAAGCAAGCCCTGGTAAAACTGGCGGCTCTCACCCAAGATTAGGGTGCGTTCTACCAGGCAGAGGGGTTACGTCGAAAGCTGGTGAGTCGCTCAATCAGCTGAATTTCTTGTTGAGAATCCTGAGTCCGTTGAGCCACCGCGATCGCTTGTTGAAACAGACGCTCAGCCTGACTGTAGTTGCCCTGCTGCTGGTAAAACCTGGCCATCTGGGTTAATGCCGCAATTTCTTGCTGAGGGTTCTGCGATTGCTGAGCCAGTAGCAGCCGCTCATTCAATAAAGGTGGAATCGCTTGCTTTTGCCCAGTTTTATTCAATGCAGCGACCATGCCATCAATTGCATAAGCTTGATTAAATAAATCCCGATTCGTTCTGGCCAGAGTAAGCGCTTGAGAATAGGAGTCGATCGCGGTGGGATACCGCCTTAAAGCCAGATAAATGTCCCCAATTCCATTCCTGGCCGTTGCCTCACTAACGGTATCATTTGCTTGGCGGCTTGCACTAAGAGCCTCCTGATACTGGCGCATAGCGACTTCAAGCTGGCCCAGGCGGGTATTCAAGATGCCTAAACTGGTGTAAGTGACAGCCTGCCCTGCCCTACTGTTAATCTGATTAGCCAGAATTAATGCACTATCCAGCAGGCTTACAGCCGCCCCTGGATCGTTTGCTTGAATCAACAGCCGTGCCAGACGGTTAGATGCGGTAATCTGCATTAACAAATTACGAGTATCTCTGGCGGACGCTAACTGCCCCCTGAAGGCATCTTCGGCTTCTACGATGCGCCCCAATTGTTGATAGGCTGAACCTAAATAACTGAGGGTTACCCCCTCCGCTTGGGTATCACCAACCTGGCGGTAAAGTTGAATTGCTTTTTCCCAAAATCGGATTGCTTCTGTTAATGCACCTACTTTTAACTGATCTTGCCCCAATTGCAATAGCAAATCAGCTTGATTGCGGGCCACGCTTTGGGTTCCACTATTCAGTGGAATGATCATTTGCTGTAGTAACGGATCGGGACGATTCAAATCATTCGCCCTGACTACAATGGGGAAGCAAACTGCCACACCGATCGCCATTCCAGCCATGATGAAATGGCCTAAAAACAGGCTGTTCTCCCCAAGTCGGCCCTCCAGTAAAGAATTGTTCGTTGATTCCTGCAGCAGGCCCATAATGGCTTCTCCTTGCCAAGTTAGAAATGCATCCTTAAATATTCCAGAATATCCCAGGCCCTAATCCATACTGGGCTCTAAGGACAATTCTTCTAACCCATCTGATGGCATTGGCCGTCGATTCAAATAAATCTCACAAATGTCCGCTGGTAAGGTGGCTTCTAGGATCTGATAGCCGGCTTGTAACTGCTCCCTAACCTGTACTGATGTGAGCGGCTCACCCTCTGCCTGTAGATAGGCAGCGATCCGGGCTTCACTCCAGTTAAATGTCTGTGCCATCAGGATGATAAATCGTGATAGGGGTGGCAGTTGCTCTAAGGCCCGCTCCACATAAAACTGAAAGGGTGGAGACGCTGTTTGTAAATTGTAGTGAATCGATTCTACTGGGGGCAGCTCCACCTCATTCACCCATTGAGCCGCCACCTTAATCAACCAGCTCTGTAAAGTAGCAGGTGGTCGGTGAGGCGACTCCATCGCGCTTAAATCTAAGCCACCCATTTCCAAAAAAACATGTCGCCAGATATGGAAAAACAAATAATCTGCCTGCACCAGCGATCGGGCTGAATGGCGAATCAGCATATAAATCATGGTGCTATAGCGGCAAAAAATGGCAACAAAATACTGCCCTGATGTTGGATGGTTTTGAAATAGAGTGAGCAATTCCTGGTCGCTGTAATGACTTAAAGACTTAACCAGAGGATGATTGGTTTCGGAAAAGTTGGGAATAGACACAGCTCACGCGACCCCATTCAACGTGCGATGATTCAATATACACGGGCTTTTGATAAAACGCTACGGCTAGTTAAGAGTTTTCCTGTTCTTTCTTGATGCTTCGCCCGCCTGCCCTGGTGGTCTGTACGGACTACTAGGAGAGTTGATAGAATAAACTCAAGCCAAAAACTGCTGGATTCATTGCTTACCAATCTGACTGGTCTTGATTATTTATACATAGTATTTATACTTATGGTTTCTAGTTTAATTCAATCTTCCCTCGTCCTGCAACCATCACTTGTCGGTGCATTTTTCCCTGGTTTAGATAGTCTATTTTCAACCCAGGGCATTATGGTGATGCTACTAGCTGCCTATGCTGGCGCCATGTGGATGTTTCTAACCAGTGCGCCAAAGGTACATACCATCATGGTTTCTGACTTGGAGCTGGCTCAGCGTCTTTATCAAGGCATGCTAGAACTGCCAACCGCTGATGTCCCCCTCCATTACTATTACAATTACGAGCAAAGTTTGGGGGCTTCCATGGTTGATCCTCTTTATATGTCGCCTGCGATCGGTCGCACGGCAACCCGCAGCGCCACGCATCCAGAGGGGCTTTGGTATCAGTTAAAGAAAAATACCCAACTGCATGTTATCTCTGGTGCTAGTGCTGGCGATAAACAGCGTCAGCGTCATGTTTGTTTTGATCGTGACTGCCTTGAGCAAGTTTTACTGA
>JBJTUO010000290.1:0-24140 GCA_046080785.1 Leptolyngbyaceae cyanobacterium
ACCACTTGGCCCTGCAAGGTCGGTACCTTCTTGGTGCGGCGGGTCAACACTTCTCGAAAACTATTAGCCGTTTGCAGAACCGTGTCGTATTCCCTCGGTTCAAAATCTGCCAGAGATAGGATATGGCGGCGGTGCCAGGAAGTGGAAGCCATGACCTTTATTCCGTAAGCCAAGACGCTAACCAACGGGTACGTCAGCATCGCGTTTTAATCCTAAACCGGATTGCGGCCAATAACACGTTGGATTTATGTGGGGAGATGGAGAACCCTCAGGCTCACGGTAATCATGGACAGAAACAAAATGAAGCCGATCGTATCGAGCATGGTCGTCACCAGTGGCCCACTAATCAGAGCGGGGTCTACCTTTAGCCGTTTCATGGCCATGGGGAGTAGGGTGCCCAAGGTCACCGCAACCAGAGAATTTAAAGCCATGACCAGACCCGCAATCACAGAAACCCAGCGCTCTTGGGGGCGAGTCCAGATCAAAGAAAGGAGAACCATGGTGCCGCCCAGAGAGATGGCGGTGCCCAACCCTGCCGTCAACTCCCGGCGTAAAATTTTTAAGGTATCAGCCGGGCTGACTTCCCCAATGCCGAGGGAGCGAATGGTTACAGACAGGGCTTGAATGCCGACGGTGCCCCCCGTATTAGAAAACAAGGGCATGATCACGGCCAGCACCGGCACCAGGGAAATGGTGGACTGGAACGGCGCGATCGCACTGGAAGCGCCAATATACAAGGCCATGATGCTAACCAACCAGGGTAGACGGTTCCGCAGTTTTTGAATCGGGTGAGAAAGGGAAGATTCGTCGCCATTGCTGACCCCAGCCAACTTTTGAATGTCTTCTGTGGCCTCTTCTTCTAACACATCAACCATATCGTCGATGGTGATAATTCCCACCAAGCGGTCTTCCCGATCGACCACTGGCAGGGCCAGCAAGTCGTAGCGCTTCATCAACTGGGCCGCTTCTTCCTGGGGTGTTTCGGTATGAACCTTGATCACCCGATCGCTGGCCAGATCTTTAATCAGTGCGTCTGGCAAAGAAAACAGGAGTTGCCGCAGAGAAACCACCCTGACCAGTTTGCGGTTGTCATCGGTGACGTAGGCATAGTAAATGGTTTCCTTGTCCTGGTCATTCATGCGGATCTTGCTGATTGCCTGGGATACCGTTAGGCCCTGTCGCAGCCGCACATATTCCGTTGTCATAATTCGGCCGGTGGTGCCTTCGGCATAGCCCAGGATGGTGGCGGTTGCCCGTCGCTCTGTAGGGCTGAGCTGCTGAATTAACCGTCGCACAACGCCAGCTGGCAATTCATCAAATAGTTCCACCCGATCGTCCGGGCTCATGGAATCCACCAGTTGGCAAACCTGCGCATCATGCAGAGAGCCAATCAGTTCTTCTCGAACTTCGGTGTCTAAATACTCGAAAACATTGGTTGCGTGATCCTTGTTTAGCAACCGAAAGGCGATCGCCCGCCGATGGGGGGGTAGGTCTGCAATATAGTCGCTGACATCGATCGCAGGTAATTGATTGAGTTCGAGCTTGAGCTGGTTCAAGTCAGCAATTTCCGACAGTGAAGTACGTCCTTCCAGAGTCAGCATAGATTCTCCTTAATCTCCCCCGCGCCGGGACATTAAGGTGCACCGAATCAGGGGAGGGTTCTACTGTAGGGGGATGGACTGTTGTCCATGGATGAAATAAGAATTCAACATCAGTGCCCAAAAACCGGGTACCGCTAAGATTATGCTAGCCCTAAAAGCCCTAATCTACAATCCTTAACAATGGCTTCATCGCTTCTTTAGCCGGGCCAGACTGAATGCAAGGAAGGCAGGAGAAAAGGAGTTAGGAGAGAAGGAGATCAAGGAGTTAGGAGATCAAGGAGTTAGGAGATCAAGGAGTTAGGAGATCAAGGAGGCAGGCAAATTGCTAAATTCTGGATTCTAAATTCTGGATTCTAGATTCTGGATTCTAGATTCTGACTCCTGAATTCTGACTTCTGGCTCCTGGCTCCTGACTCCTGAATTCTGACTTCTAACTTCTAAATTCGGTAGCCAAAAAATTCTCTGCAAATTCCAGGGCGTCTTCCCGATCGCAGATGACCCCTTCTGCCCGCGCCAGTTGAATCTCTGCCAGTAAGCGACCAATTTGAGGGCCGGCAGCCAGTTGCAAATGGGTCATCAAATCCTGGCCAGTCACTAAGGGGCTGGGGTGGGCAACCGGGTCATCGGCAGTTAAAAATCGATCGATCAACGGTTGCAACAAATTTAAGGGCAGGCCAGACGCCAAGGCCAGCAGGACGATCGCCGGGAATGTTGCCCCCACCTGCTGAAAAAAGAGGCACTGTTCTCGTAAAGACAGGACTAATGCTGGGGCAGGGCTATCTACTCCTTTGACAGCGGCCCAGAGATCTGGCAAAAACCGCAAACTTGTGCTGACAGACTGGATTTCTGTGCGGCTGTACTTGAGTCGGCGCAGTTGAGCTTCGGCCTGTTCTGGATCGGAAGACAACAGACTGGCTAATTTGGCCAGGGTTAACCAGTTGCGAGTCGCACCCGGTGCGCCATCTGTTGTAAGGAGAGAGTTTTGGCTGCTATGACCAGCAACCCGGACTGCTTTAACTTTACCCCGCGCACGCTCAAACAAAATGGGGGCAAAGTCCGGCGATCGCTCTTGCAAGACGACCAGCTTGCGATCGATGGCGGCTAGAAGGGCAACCTTTTGATCAGAAGCACTGGGCAACCAGTCTTTCAGTAACCCATCCTGCCAGGCCAGTTGCAACCAGGGCGTTCCCTGCGGGCTATTTAACAAATAATTGAGTTCTGACTGCACCCGTTCTGCCGCCATCCGATTGAGCAGGGGAGCTAGTTTGCTAATGACCTGCTGGGTTTCAGTTTCCAAGGAAAACCCCAGTTGAGCAGCCTGGCGGTAAGCCCGCAACAGGCGCAGGGGATCTTCTTCTAAATTTTCTGGCGCAACCATGCGAATCTGGCATTTTTGCAGATCTTCATACCCCCGCAATGGGTCAATGATCTGGTTGCAGTGGGGATCGTAGGCAATGGCGTTAAGGGTGAAATCTCTCCGCCCCAAATCTGCCTCTAAGGTAGGCCCGACCTGGGCAGCAAAATCTGCCGTGCCCTGGGGAAATACCACTCTGGCAATCTGGCGCTCTGGATCTAGTAAGACAAACCCCGCCCGGTAGCGGCGGGCGATCGCCTGCGCCGTTTCAACCGCACCTTCTAGTAGCACAAAGTCAAGGTCTAAATACTCGCTTTGTCGCCCCAACAGAGCATCTCGCACACTCCCCCCCACAAGAAAGGCATGATCTGGCAGCCATTCCAGGCTAAAGGGCCAGGTATGAGGAGAAAGGGCAGAAAACACTGCTGCAAGGTTGGGGTAATTGTCTAATCCGTACTCTAAACTCGTCTGATTCAAAAAGATCCGCCTTTACCAACTAACCATGGCCAACTCACCATTTCACCGTGCTAAGAGATGTGCGTCAACATAAAATCCCGACAATAGGTTATGGCTAGCGCCTAACCCATCCGATGGCAGATAGATCATGGCATTGCAAATCCCTAACTGTCGTAATGAAAATCTACGCAATCGAGGCTGAAGAATTGATCTGCCTGAGCTAGAGTATCAGAAAAGCACTCTGTTGCGAGACCTGCGTTATGTGTATTTGCGTCAATTGCGCCTATGTCGATCGCTGCACCACCTACCACGCGGTTGAAACTCAACATCAGCAACCCCATTTAACTGAGATTCCCGACTTTGAAGCAATGGAGCCAACCATTAACGTCAACATTCGCAACCGGGATGACCTGATCGAGATGGAATGGGACGTGGTCGGCTGTCAGAGCTTTCAGCCAGATACTGGAAAATGGATGCGGTTACGCCCAGGGGAACTGGTGCCGACTTGAGGTATCCCTCAAATCTATCGTGAGGGACTCCTTAGATGCCCAGGCGCTGGTAGACCTGATCCAGGTTTTTCAGGTGATGTTGCGGGTCAAAGCAGGCTTTCAGATCATCTGGTGAGAGATGGTCTGTCACCCGTGAATCCTGGGTGATCAATGCCTGAAAGTTACCTTCTGGCTGATTCCAAGCCTGATGGGCCGCAGCTTGAACGATCGCGTAGGCATCTTCCCGCCCCATCCCTTTTTCTACCAGAGCCAGCATGACCCGCTGACTAAAAACGACACCGCCATACACGTTCATATTGCGGGCCATATTATCTGGGTAGACCAGCAAGGTTCGGGTCATCTCGGTCATCTCCACCAGCATAAAGTGGGTCAAGATAAAGGCATCGGGCAACATCACCCGTTCCACCGAGCTGTGGGAAATATCGCGCTCGTGCCACAGCACTACATTCTCCATCATCGGCATGGCACAGGCTCGCACCATGCGGGCCATCCCTGTCAGGCGCTCAGAGCGAATGGGATTGCGTTTGTGGGGCATGGCGGAGGAGCCTTTTTGCCCCTTAGAAAAGTACTCTTCCACTTCCAAGACATCGGTGCGTTGCAGGTTGCGAATCTCAACCGCAAATCGCTCGATCGAGGTGGTCAGGAGGGCTAGGGCATTGATTAACTCGCTATGACGATCGCGGGAAATCACCTGGGTTGAGGCCGTATCCGGCTCTAGTCCTAATAACTGGCAGGTCAACGCTTCAACCCGGTGGTCTATGTTGGCGTAGGTGCCCACTGCCCCAGAAATTTTGCCCACCGCAATACTTTTTTGCACCGCACAGAGGCGATCTCGATGGCGCAACACTTCTGCCAGCCACCCCGCCAGCTTAAAGCCAAAGGTAATGGGTTCTGCATGAATACCGTGGGAGCGACCAATCATCACGGTATTGCGATGCTGCTGGGCCTGAAACCGAATCGCTTGAATCAGATCTTCCAAGCGCGACAAAATTAACTCCAAGCTGGCCAGCATTTGAAGGGCCAAGGCCGTATCCAGCATGTCAGAACTGGTCATGCCCAGGTGAATGTAGCGCCCAGCATCTCCCACGTACTCATTCACATTGGTCAAAAAGGCAATCACATCGTGCTTGACTTCTTGCTCAATCTCCAACACCCGTTGCAGATCAAACCTGGCCTTTGCCTTGATTTGCTCTACAGCCTCTGTTGGGACATAACCCAACTCCGACTGGGCCTGACAGACTGCGATTTCAACTTGCAGCCAGGTTTTTAACTTGTAGGTGTCTGTCCACAGTTCGCCCATTTCGGGCAGGGTATATCGCTCAATCACCGATCGTCGCGCAGATTACAACCGTATTATTTTATCGGAGTTCTGGTATGCCCCACCGGCTTCGGCCCTTGTTCTGGCTTGTAGGTGCAAAGGGTATCCGCTTTGCGGTGATAACCGGTGCAAAATCCGTTATTCTAAAGATGTTGTTAAGTTTCGTGACACTCCTGCAACCCTGGCTTTTACGCCTATGAAATGTACGATCGACCGAAGGGCTGAGTTTTCGGCCAGTCACCGTTACTGGTTACCCGAGCTGAGTCCGGCAGAAAATATTCTCCGGTTTGGGGCCTGTGCCAATGAGCCGGGTCACGGGCATAATTACGTCCTTTATGTCTCCATGCTGGGGGATTTAGATGAGTATGGCATGGTGCTCAACTTGTCTGATGTCAAGCACGTGATCAGGCAGCAGGTGACCGCACCATTGAATTTTTCCCATCTCAACCAGGTATGGGAAGAATTTCAGCAAACTCTACCCACCACCGAGCATATTGCGCGCACCATCTGGCAGCGATTGGCAGACCACCTGCCTCTGGTGCGGATTCGTTTGTTTGAACATCCTGAACTGTGGGCCGACTATTACGGAAATTCTATGGAAGCCTATCTTACGATCAGCACTCACTTTAGTGCCGCTCACCGTCTAGCTCGTCCCGACTTGAGCTACGAAGAAAATTGCGAAATCTACGGTAAGTGCGCCCGCCCCAACGGTCATGGCCATAATTACCACCTGGAAGTGACGGTTAAGGGCGAAATCGAGCCGCGAACCGGTATGGTCTGTGACCTGCCATCCTTCCAGGCTGCGGTGGATCGGCATGTGGTGGAGCCGTTTGATCACACGTTTTTGAACTACGACATTCCCTACTTTGGTCAGGTTGTGCCGACAGCAGAGAATATTGCAGTCCATATCCGGGATTTGCTGGTAGAGCCAATCCGTCAAATTGGGGCTGAGCTGTATAAAGTCAAACTAATTGAAAGCCCCAATAATTCCTGTGAGGTCTACTGCACTGAGATTCAACCAGAGGTGGCGGCCATCAAAGCGTTTGAGCCAGAACTGGTGCAAGCTTAGACCGTTACAATTCAACGAACTCGTAGAACACTACCCCTGTCTCTGGGTCGTTGACCAGTTCTACATAGCCAGTTTTAAGCAGCGATCGCAGCGCCACTTCAACTTCAGCAAAACCGGCCCCGGTCTCTAACACAGCCTGGGTTACAGAAATGCGCCCGCCCCTAGCTGCCGCCGCCTGCAATAGCCGAATCATTAACTGATCTGGGGTGGGCTGGGTCGCTTGAGACAGGGGTTGAGAAATGACCTGCTCTACCATCGGCTGATTGGGCGCGACTCCCGGAGGCAGCAAGCCATAACGGGAGCGCAGCTTAAGATTATGCTCATCGACCATTCGGGGAATAAAAAACAAATCCACGAACTGGCCGACGCCAAACAGCCCAAGGGTAAACATCCAAAGCAGGCCAGTTGCAATCTTGCCGTTATAAAGCCGATGCAGGCCATTGATCTGCAAAAGACAGCCTAACCAGAGGATATAGGCGGTACTTTTATTGTTGAAGGCGATCGTAATATTGGTTGGCACCGTGGTTTCACGCTTCATCACTATCGTGCTCTTACGGGTTGTCTTCTTATGATAAACGCTTCAATCTTGAAAAGGAGGGGGAAGGCGGGCTGAGGAGTTACCCTGCGGGCTCCTGCCGCTCGGCTTTTGTTACAAAATCTCACACTGTGTTGCAACTCTTAACCAGATTGGGGGGCTTTCTACATCAAGGCTTGGTAAACTAAGGGACGTAGTGGTCGCAGCTAAGAAAACGAACTCACTCATGGTAGATTCCCTTAAAAAACCTGCATTTGAAGAGATGCGTCCAGGGGTTAAAATCCCTGCTCAAGAGACCATCCTGACTCCCCGGTTCTACACCACCGACTTTGATGCGATGGAAAAGATGGACATCGCTCTCAACGAAGATGAGCTGCGGGCAATTCTGGAAGAGTTCCGGGAAGACTACAATCGCCATCATTTTGTCCGAGATCAGGAGTTTGCCCAATCCTGGGATCATATTGATGGGGGTACCCGCCGTTTATTTGTCGAGTTTCTAGAGCGCTCCTGTACAGCTGAGTTTTCTGGTTTTTTACTCTACAAAGAGCTGGGCCGTCGCCTCAAAGATAAAAATCCGGTTTTGGCTGAGTGTTTTAACCTGATGTCTCGCGATGAAGCCCGTCACGCTGGCTTCTTAAATAAGGCGTTGTCAGACTTTAACCTGCAACTTGACCTGGGCTTCCTGACCAAGAGCAAGAAGTATACCTACTTTGAGCCCAAATTTATCTTCTACGCCACCTATTTATCTGAAAAGATTGGCTACTGGCGTTACATCACGATCTTCCGTCATCTCGACTCCCATCCAGAAAACCGGATTTACCCAATCTTCCGCTTCTTTGAGAGCTGGTGCCAGGATGAAAATCGTCATGGCGACTTTTTTGATGCCATCATGCGATCGCAGCCCCAGATTTTGAATGACTGGAAAGCCAAACTCTGGAGCCGCTTTTTCCTGCTCTCTGTCTTTGCCACCATGTATCTTAATGATGTGCAACGGGCTGGTTTTTATCGCTCTATCGGGCTGGATGCACGGGAGTACGACAAGTATGTGATTGAGCAGACTAACGAAACCGCTGCCCGTGTTTTTCCAGTGATTCTGGATGTCAACAATCCCAGGTTTTATCAGCATCTGGAAGTCTGTGTGCACAATAATGAGAAGCTGACAGAAATTGCCAACTCCAATGCTCCTGCTGTCATCAAGACCTTGCAGAAGTTGCCCCACTATCTTTCCAGTGGTGTGCAATTCCTGCGGCTCTACCTGATGAAGCCGATCGATGTTACGCCGCTACAGGGTTCTGTGCGCTAATCACAGCTTGACCACGACCTTTTCCTTCACCTGTGAGGCCAGGTGCCCTCATACCCAGGGGCGGGCTGGTGTTTTTGCCACCCCCCATGGCAATGTAGAAACCCCCCGGTTTATGCCTGTGGGCACTCTGGCCAACGTCAAAACGGTAACTCCGGAGCAGTTAAAAGCGACGGGAGCCCAAATGGTGTTGGCCAATACCTATCATCTCCACCTGCAACCGGGCGAAGACATTGTGGAGCAAGCGGGTGGGCTGCATCAATTTATGATGTGGCAGGGGCCGATTCTCACTGACTCTGGTGGGTTTCAGGTATTTAGCCTGAGTGAGATGCGATCGATTTCTGATGATGGGGTCACCTTTCGATCGCCTAAGGATGGTGCCATGATTCACCTATCACCGGAGCGGTCTATCGCGATCCAGAATGCTTTGGGGGCCGATGTAATCATGGCCTTTGACGAGTGCCCCCCCTATCCAGCAGGGCGGGAGGCGGTAATCGAAGCCACCGATCGCACCTATCGCTGGCTCCAGCGATGCATGGCGGCCCATCAGCGATCGGATCAGGCATTGTTTGGCATTGTGCAGGGAGGGGTTTATCCCGACCTACGGCAGGCAGCAGCTCGTCAACTGGCAGACCTAGATTTACTGGGTTATGCCATTGGCGGCGTCAGTGTGGGAGAACCACCAGCTTTAATCGAACAGATTGTGCAGGTAACGGCCCCCCTCCTGCCAGCAGGCAAGCCCCGTTACTTGATGGGGGTAGGCACCTATCGAGAATTGGTGCAGGCGATCGCGGCTGGAGTGGATTTATTTGACTGTGTGATTCCCACCCGGCTGGCCCGCCACGCTAACGCCCTGGTGCAGGGAGAGCGGTGGAATCTACGAAATGCTAGATTTCGCGCAGACTTTCAGCCGATCGATGGAAATTGCCCCTGTTATACCTGCCAGACCTTCACCCGCGCCTATGTCAGCCATCTGGTGCGATCGCAGGAGTTGTTGGGCTACACCCTGCTTTCGATTCACAACGTTACAGAGTTGGTTCGATTTACTCAACAGATTCGGGCGGCGATTCTGGCAGGCAATTTTGTGGACTCTTTTAGCCAGTGGTTATCCCCCCTGGCGCAGGGTTTGAGCCCATACCCGTGTCGGTAAGCCCCAAACATAAATGAAGCCTTCTGCCGCTTTGTGGTCAAAGGCGTCTTCTGCGCCATAGGTCGCTAGGTCAGGCGTATACAGACTGTTGGGAGATTGCCGCCCAACGATCGTGGCCTGCCCTTTAAATAACTTAACCCGGACAGTCCCTGTTACCTGTTCCTGGGTTTTTTGAATAAAGGCATCTAAAGCACCCTTGAGGGGGCTATACCAGAGGCCGTTGTAAACCATCTGGGCGTAGGTTTCCTCAATCCCCCGCTTGTAGTGGGTAACGTCGGCAGTCAGGGTGAGGCTTTCCAGATCCCGGTGGGCGTAAATTAGTACGAGCAGGGCCGGTGCCTCATAAATTTCCCGCGATTTGATGCCAACCAGACGGTTTTCGACCATGTCGATGCGACCCACCCCATGCTGGCCAGTCAAATCATTCAACCGTTGAATTAGGGTAACCGGCTTGAGCTGCTCTCCATTTAGGCTAACCGGGATGCCCTGCTCAAAGCCAATCTCGACATAGCCTGGCTGGTCAGGGGTGTCGGCGATCGCCCTGGTCATTAAGTACACTTCTTCCAAGGGTTCTGTCCAGGGGTCTTCTAAGGGGCCTGCTTCGATGCTGCGGCCCAGCAAATTACGGTCAATGCTGTAGGGAGACGATTTTTTTACAGGAGCAGCAATGCCAAACCGCTCACCGTAGGCAATGGTCGCTTCCCGGCTCATCCCCCATTCCCTGGCGGGGGCCAACACCTTAATGTTAGGATTCAGCGCAGCGATCGATACATCAAATCGCACCTGGTCATTGCCCTTGCCAGTGCAACCATGGGCGACCGCATCAGCCCCATACTTCTCAGCGGTTTCTACTAGAATTTTGGCAATCAGGGGACGGGCCAGGGCCGTGGAGAGGGGATAGCGATTTTCGTAGAGCGCGTTGGCTTGAATCGCAGGAAACGCGTAGTCTTTGACAAAACTTTCAGTGACATCCAACACGAGGGATTCACTAGCTCCCGATGTCAAGGCTTTAGCCCGAATGGGCTCCAGCTCATCTCCCTGTCCCAAATCTGCCGCCAGGGTAATGACCTCTTCTACCCCCCATTCATGCTTGAGGTAAGGGATACAAACGGAGGTATCTACCCCACCTGAATATGCCAGTACAACTTTTTTAGCCCGACCCATGACTGTTTCAGTTCCAGAAAAACGACTAGTCCCTCATTATGCAGTGAATAGGGTTTTTTTCATGTCAGAGAATGAACAAAACTTGGGAATGTTAGAACCGGTTATGCTGATAACCAAATGACTGAGTTTTCAGCTTGGGGGCAATTTCAATGGTTGATCATCCCATCCATTCCGTTCCAACCGTTAGCCAATCCGAAGCAGAGGATGAAGATGCCTCCTATGTAGATTACTTTTATGATGAACCAGGCAGTGCCCCAGGCACCTTAAGCATCGAACCGGATGCGCCTCACCCTGTGATTGTCTTAATTGACTTTAATGAAGTCAATGCCCTCCGGCAAGAGTTAGAGCGTCCAGAGGCTGCAGCCCCCCATTTAGATTCAGAATCTGTCTCCTGGGTCGATGTCAAAGGGCTGGGCAGTGAGGATGTTTTGCAGCGCTTGGGGCAGGTGTTTAACCTGCATCCCCTGGTACTGGAAGATGTGGTAAATGTCCCTCAACGGCCCAAGGTGGAGGAGTTTGACGATCAGCTTTTGATTATTGCCCGCATGGTGACCTTAGAAGATGATGATGAACACTTTGTCAGTGAGCAGGTCAGCTTTGTCTTAGGCAAAAACTACCTGCTCACCGTTCAAGAAGAACCCCAGTATGATTGTTTTGGCCCTATTCGAGAACGGATCCGCACCAATAAAGGGACAATCCGGAAACAGGGGGCCGATTACTTGACCTATGCCCTGCTAGATGCGATCGTCGATGGTTTTTTTCCCGTCTTAGAGGTCTATGGGGAGCGGATTGAAGACCTGGAAGATGAGGTGGTTGCGACTCCAACACGGCAGACCTTAGAGAAAATCCATGCAGTCAAGCGAGAACTGTTAACCCTGCGGCGAGCCATCTGGCCCCAACGGGATGTGATCAATTCCTTAATTCGCGATAGTCACCCCTTGATTAGCGATGAGATTCGCATCTATCTGCGGGATTGCTATGACCACACCATTCAAATTCTAGACATGGTGGAAACCTATCGAGAGCTGGCGTCTAGCCTGATGGATGTGTACCTCTCTTCGATTAGCAACAAGACCAACGAGGTCATGAAGTTTTTAACCGTCATCTCGTCTATTTTTATTCCCCTCACCTTTATTGCGGGGGTCTATGGCATGAACTTTAATACAGAGGCTTCTCCCTTCAATATGCCAGAGTTGAACTGGTATTGGGGTTACTTTATGTGCCTGGGGGCGATGGGGGCAATTGCAACCGTCAGCATCTATTACTTCTGGCGACGGGGCTGGTTTGAAGACTTCTCCACCGTTGTGCAGGAAGCCTCCCCTCGTCACCGGCGGTTTTCACTGATCCGCAGGATCTTGGGGTCGTAGTAAGTAACTGGACGGGGGAACGGGAATCCAGGTTGGGCAACTTCTACCAGAGTGGATTCCCGCCTACGCGGGAATGACAAACAGTTCAGTTACTGCATGAATTATGCAGGCTAAGTTCCTCAGGCGGGCGCATCAGGCAATGATAGAGCCAACTGATAGATCTGACGGCGGGGGAGGGCAGTTTCTTGGGCCAATTGACGGCTGGCTTCTGAGCGAGATAGCCCCCCCTGCAACAACCGCTTTAACTCTGCCACAATTGCCTGCTCTGAGAGATCTCGCTGCGTTGGGGGTGCCCCTGCCACAACCAGGGTAAATTCTCCTTGGGGCTCCCGGTCGCAGTAGGAGTGGATGGCTTCTCCAATCGTGCCCCGCCACACTTCTTCAAAGCGTTTGGTTAGTTCCCTGGCCAGGACGATCGCCCGCTCTTCGCCAAGAATGGCCAGATCCTCCAGGGTATCTTGCAGGCGGTGAGGGGCTTCATAAAAAATCAGGGTACGAGGTTCTGCTTTCAACGTTTCTAAATAGGCCCGACGAGCATGAGCCTTGGCGGGTAAAAAGCCCTCAAACACAAAGCGATCGGTGGGCAAACCAGACACCGTTAAGGCGGTGATGGCAGCGTTAGGGCCAGGAACGGGAACGACGGAAATCGCTGCCGTAATACAGGCTTGTACCAAGTCATAGCCTGGATCAGAAATAGTTGGCATGCCGGCATCTGTCACCAGGGCGATCGCCTTGCCTTGATTGAGGACGTCTAATAATTCACGGGTGCGGCTGGCGCGATTGTGGGCATGGTAGCTGACTTGTGGAGTGGCAATTTGAAAGTGATGCAGCAACTTGCCAGTATGACGGGTGTCTTCTGCAGCGATCAGATCAGCTTCCTGTAGCACGCGGATCGCCCGCAAGCTGATATCTTCCAAGTTACCAATCGGGGTACCGACTAAATAAAGGGTTCTACGAGCCAGATCGGTTGTCATTTTTATACACGTCCTGGGAGATCATAGATTTCTCGGTTGTCCTTTTTGTTTCTAAACTACACTGGTCTTTGATACGTGCAGTCAAGTTTGAGGCAGTACTGTGATTCAAAAACGCAATCGCTGGTTGGTAAACGTTGTTCTGATTATATCTGTGGTGGCCCTGCTCGGCTTTTCCATGGTTCCCCTGATTCAGGGAGTGATCCAAAACAACCAAAATACTACCAATGGGAAACCATCCCCGACTCAACCTGCTGCGAATAGTGGCCCTAAGAAAGAGGAGTTAGAAGCCAGGGCAAAAGGGTATGAACTGGTTTTACAGCGAGAGCCTGACAATCAGACAGCCCTGAAGGGCTTGCTAGAAGCCAAGCTGGGATTGGGGGATGTCAAGGGTGCGATTCCTCCGCTGGAGAAGCTGGCTAAGGCTAACCCGAATGAGGCCGATTATGGTGTGTTACTGGCTCAAGCAAAACAGCAGGTCGGTGATCTGGAAGGCTCAGCCCAGGCATACCGGCAACTATTGCAAACCAAGCCAGGAAATATTAATGCGTTGAGTGGGTTCACCAACCTCCTGCTCAGTCAGAAACGTCCTGAAGCCGCGATCGGATTGTTACAGGATGCCCTCAAATCCGCTCCGACTACTGGCGTGGATCCGGTCTCCGTCAATGTGTTGCTGGGAGATGTATACGCCAGTCAACAACGCTTTAATGAAGCTTTGAATAGCTTTGACCAGGCCGCTCAAACCAACCCTCAAGATTTTCGACCAGTCTTAGGCAAGGCACTGGTTTTACAGCGGCAGGGTAAGGCTGAGGAGGCCAAGGCCCTGTTTACCCAAGCTGGGAATATGGCACCGACTCAATTTAAAGACCAGATTAATCGGTTAGCTGCGGCCCCCGCAAGCAGCCCAAATTCCAATCCGGCTCCCACCAAGGCTCCTGTGCCCGCAAAACCCTGATGTCGAATCGTTCGTGCTATAGGATGCAGCAGCACTTGCCATGACTAGACCCTCTCAAAATGACTTTCTGCGATCGCTAAGCAATTCGTCAATGCTGCGATTCTTGCTCCTGTTTGCCTGTGGTTGGGCCATTGTTCAATTAATTGCCTACTTTTACACCATCATTGCAATTTTTACCATTGCTGCGATTCTGGCCATCTTGATGGATTATCCCACTCGCTTTTTGGCCCGCTTTATGCCCCGTGGGTTAGCCATGGCTTTGACGATCTTGGTCATGCTGGGCTTGACGATCGCCTTTGTCAGTCTTTTGGGATTGCAGATTTTAACGCAAGGTCAGGGCCTATTGAGTAGCATTTCAACAACCCTACAAACAAATGATCTCCCCTTTCACAAGTTGTTAGATCAACTCAATATTGAACAGGTTGCCAGGGTGCTCCAAAATTCTTTGGGAACTGGTTTAGGAGTCCTCGGTGGGTTGTTTTCTAACACCTTTACTGCCATCTTTACATTTGTGATTGCGATCTACATGTTGGTAGATGGTAGAAAAATATGGTCAGCCTGCTTAAACCTATTGCCTGTGGGTATTCGTGAACGGTTTGACTACGAAGTCCAGAAGAATTTTCTGGGGTTTCTTCGTGCTCAAGCGTCTATTGTTGTTTTTCTTACTATTGCCAGTTTTATTGTTTATTCTCTACTTCAAGTTAAATATGCTCTAATTTTGGCTCTGGTCATTGGTGTACTAGATGCCATCCCTGGTATTGGAGCGACCCTGGCAGTCGTCATTGTTACACTACTGGTGTTTTTGGCCCAGGGGCAATGGATGGCGTTGAAGGTCTTAATTGCTTCATTGATTCTGCAGCAGATTCAAGATAATTTAATTAACCCCAAACTGATGGGAAAAACTTTAGAAATTAACCCGGTTCTGTTGTTTTTTTCATTGTTTATTGGGGAGCGGATTGCTGGACTATTGGGGGTATTTCTGGCAATTCCCATTGCTGGTATTGTGGTTAGTTGGTATAAGAGTCAAACTGGTGCTGAAAAACTGCGAGCCTCACCCCATGAAGTTGCACTGCCTCCCACAACAGAGGGAGATCCTGAAGCGGCAATCAGTCAGGCTAAAGATGGGTAGCCCCTATCTGAACTGGCTATTTTAGTGTATGTCGTTGAAAAACCGCACCCGACTGAGGCCTATTATGCAATCAAGCAACTCTTTTTGGAATCCAGGTCGATTTTTAAAGACCCTGTTTTATTTTGATGTGTTGCCCTTTTCTCGATGCTTGCGACAGTTACTCCAACAAAGTTCCATGGGTCAATCCACAGTAGGGGTGGCTGGTAATCAGCCTGGAGAAGAAGTTCTGTTTGACTTTACTGCGATCGACCCATCCAGCCTCAGCACAATTTGGGGTGCTTTAGACGATGTGGTGATGGGTGGGGTCAGTGCCAGTTCTGTAGAGCTAACTAACCAGGGCTTACTATTTACTGGCAATGTGTCTACGGCCAACTCTGGTGGGTTTGCTTCAATCCGAACCCGCAATTTTGAGCCACCCCTCAACCTATCTAGCTATGCTGACATGCGACTGCGGCTAAAAGGAGACGGTAATCGCTATAAGTTTTTAATGCGCTGTGATACAGGATGGGATACCGTAGCTTACTCTTACTCGTTTGACACCGTCGCTGACCAGTGGGTCGAAGTCTGCGTTCCTTTTTCCAGCCTTATTCCAGTATTTCGGGCACGCACTCGCCCCGACATGCCCGCTTTCAATCCCGATCGAATTTACTCGCTGCAATTGATGCTGAGTAAATTTGAGTATGATGGCGGTCTCAATCCTCACTTTACAGCAGGGCAGTTTGCGCTACAAGTGGCCTCAATTCGGGCTACTAGTGGGTACTAGTAGTCTGCTTGAGATAATCTGCTAACCTCAAGGCAAAAGCTACAATCATAAATGTAGAGTTTGCTTGACCAGAAGTTACAAAGACAGAGCTACTGGCCACAAACAGATCCTCAAATCCATGAATATTACAGTTTGCTGTAACCACCCCATCTCTGGGGTTAACTGACATGCGGGTTGTTCCGACCTGGTGAAATCCATCCTTGGCCTGAGCCCACACGCTGGCGCTAAGGTCATCTGTCAGATATTTCAAGTAGCCGCAATCATGCTTTCTCAGGTGTTGATCCCAGTAGTGGTGGGCCCTGACCACACTATCGATATCTTGTTCAGTGTAGCGGTTATTAATGGTCAGTCTTCGCATGCCCAGTTGGTCTCGTTCATCAGAGAGGCTGACTCTACTGTTCAAATTGGGCACCTGCTCACAGTGATAATGCAGGGGGTATTCATTTACCGCACTATAGACAAAAAGAGCCGGGGTTTTGCGTCTGGCCAGAAAACGCCCATAGGCGAAGCTGGGGGCAAAGGTGAGGGTCTTGCCCAAGTCTCGCAAGATATTGGTGACATGGGCCCGGTAAATTTTTTTATCATCCCCCAGGAGTGATGTTCGGATTGCTTTTGCTGTGAGATGTTTACCAATTACCGGCGAGGTTAAGGCCAGATAAGCCAGGGATAAAATGGCACTCCCGTGGGAGGGATCGGCAAATGGCGGCACCCCCAGCCAGGCTACACAGTTGGCCAGTTCTTTTTCATGCAAAAACTCGCGAGTAAAGGAAAAGCGCCGTCGCAGGTAAACTTGATCTGAATCTCGGTCAAACCCATAAATAGTTGATCTGGGAGGGGTCTTAAACTGTACGGTGGCAATATCCCCTGAAAGATGCCCCATATAAAACCTGCCTAGTAGACCGCTATGGTTGCCGATGCCGCCGGAATGCTGCCGATCTGAGGCCAGTAACAGACGAGTTGTATTTAAGGCACCGCCCGCCAGCACATATTTGCGAGCCTTGATCCGCAGCGTTTTGCCCCCCAGGGTTTTGGCCTGTAGGGATGCGACTGCGCCCCCTGAGGGTTGCAACTCAATTTCAGTGCAGGTTAAGCCATACAAGAGGGTAATTTGCTGCGACTGCTTTAACTGATTAAAGTATTCCTTGCCAAAGTTAGTTGGCAGAGACCAGCGTTCCAGGATGGAGGTCAGTACCTGCTGATCTGGCAAGCCCGGCACAATAGACTTTTGTGCAATACCAGAAATCTGGTTAATATCAAATTCGGCTTTTCCACATAAAAAGTAGTCGCAGGCTCGCTGAAAGTAGGCTGCCAATTCTTCATAGGTGACGGGCCAGGTTGAGTCAGGGATGTAAGGCCGAGAATCAAAATCAACCGGGTCATAGGGCACACAACGGCCCCCCCAGATCACTGAAGTGCCGCCCAATTGACGGCGAGTGCATTCTGCCATCGGCGCATGAAGTTGCGGATCGAAGTCAGCAGCGTCTCCCAGGTTCTGAATCGGTTCAGAAAACTGTAGTCGACCACTCTCAATCAGGGCAACATTATGGCCAGCTTTTGCCAGTTCTAGGGACAGAACAATACCCGCTGGCCCAGAACCAACAATCGCAATTTCTGAATCAAAAATTACCTGATCCTGGAGGGTCTCTGCGTCAATCAGCATGTTTCAATAACACTCTTTCTTTAGCTTTTTATATGGTTACGCCCCGTTATTTTCTAAAATGCCAACAAAGGTATCAGTCCTGCGGGTCGTGTCAAAAAAGTCTAGAAAATCTCTACAGTTAAGCTTGTTCCGTGAAAATCAGATAAATTCTTTTGCAATCACCATGAGACCATAATTCCCTCATGAAAATGGACATTAACTTCAAGCGCTCTCACCTTCTCCCTGAGGAGTAGACCATTGCTTCTGTCCGAAGGGTATAGGGTGTGCCTAGGTCTAAGACCGTGCGCAGCAGCAGGGGCCGGGGGATGAGGGTCGGTTTGGCACCGAGTCGAACTTAAGTAGTCATATTTTCTCTGCTTACAAAAGCTGCCAGTCAGATTTAACCCTTGATCATCATTTCTTCTCAAATCTGGCAATCACGATCATTTTTTTGCTTTGATAGGGGGGCAGTGGTCAAGCTGCCCCTAATGAGTGCTATGGTTTAAGGTGTCTTCTATTTGATTTCCTATTGATTGGGGTTTAGGGGCCGCCGTTGTTGTTTGTTTTTAACTTTGTTTAAAATTAAAAAACTTGAGTACCAGTCCAACCATACAAAACGGTCATGCCAGTGTAACACCGGAAAGTTTAATTCCGTTGTTACAACGGTATGGTATGTTGCCTCAATTGATTCGCGAAATCCTGATTGACCGGGCGATCGCTCCCTTTAGCCTATCTGAAGATGAATCCCTAAAAGCCTATGAGCAGTTTTACCAGCGCCACCAATTAAAGAGTGAAGACGATTTACAAAGCTGGTTAAGTCGGCAGGGGATGCACCGTGACCAACTCGATCATTTAATGACCCGCAGTTTGCGGTTAGAAAAGTTTAAACACCAGACCTGGGATCATCAAGTTGAGTCTTATTTTTTGCAGCGCAAAGCAAAATTAGACCGGGTCATCTACTCCCTGATTCGCACTAATAGTCTGGAGTTAGCGCAGGAGCTTTACTTCCGGATCCAAGAAGGGGAGCAATCCTTCAGCGAGTTGGCTCGCATCCATTCTCAGGGGCCTGAAGCTCAGACCGGTGGCCTGATTGGGCCGGTAGAGTTGAGTGTGCCCCACCCTGTTTTAGCCAATGTGCTGGCCAGTAGTCAGCCCGGTCAGATTTCTCCCCCCACTCGCCTGATGGAGTGGATTGTTTTGGTGCGATTAGAGCAATTTCTGCCAGCCCAACTGGATGACACGATGCGGCCCCGGCTATTGAATGAATTATTTGATGAGTGGATTCAAACTCAGATGGAGAGCGAGGGGCGTCAACTGACTCAACAGTTGCTCAGCGACTCCTCTATCCCAGCCTAGCCCTCTAAATTCTTATTCTTAAGCATAGTCCTATGACCTATACCACCAGTGCAACTGAAACATTCCTGTCAACTGTGGCTCCGTTTCAGCATTTGTCTGCCACCAGTCGGCGTCAACTGGCTCAACAGGTACAGGTTTTACGTTATCGCATGGGGCAGCCGATCTCGGCTCGTGATAAGTTGCCAGCCCAGGTTTCTATTGTTTATGAAGGTCAGGTGCGGCTGTTAGCCTATGACCCCGCGACTAAGTTGCCAGTTACCCTGAAGCGGTTAGGCCCAGGGGAGTTGATCGGCTGGCTGGGGCTGGTCAGGGGGGTGCCCTGTGAAACAGCGATTTCCTCTGATGAAACGGTCTGCCTCACCCTTTCTGCTTCTGCTTTTCTAGATTGGTTGCAACGGGAACCGGGGCTGAAAACCTATTTCGATCGCCAGCCCGGTCTGGTTGAAGTCTTTGACCTACTGGCGGCTGAACTGCACCGTCGGGCTGACGCAGAACGCTTGTTACAGGCTGTGGGCGCTCATGATTTAAGGGCGCTGGCCCTGGGGCTCTACCCCCAGGTGCAGGTACAGACCTTGACAGGCCGCCAGTCACTTCCTCGCGATTCTGATAGCTTGTGGCTGGTGAGTGGTGGAACCTACCTGCCAGAGGGGATGGAGGTGGGCGATCGCTTTGCCCACGGGCTTCCCTTAAATTTGCCTGCTGACAGTAATCTGCGTCTTGTCGGCTTCCCCGATCAAGAATTGCCCTCCCCCGTGTCGGCTAATCTAGCTCCTGTGAGTAGCCCGACAGCAGCACCAGCAACCTTGACTGCAGCGATTCCCTACGCGCCCGAGACCTTACCTGAACTGGAACCGGACGTGCGCCCCCTGGCTCAAACCAAGGGTAGCTCCTCTTACCCCTATGTGCGGGGTACAGGAGAGATTGATGGCGTGCTGGCCTGCTTCCAGATGTTAGCCCAGCATTTTGGCATGCCCTACCGGCGCGAAGTCTTGCGTAAGGTTTTAATTAGTCAGCAGCAGCGGGTTGGGTCAATCTCCCTCATGATCTGCGGTGCGGTGGCAGAAATGTTGGGGTTGCAGGTGCAATTGATTAAGGTGCCGGTCAGCGCTCTGGGTCGGGTGCAGGCACCCGCTTTGATCAACTGGCAGGGGTCTATTTCAGTTTTGTATGAAGCGACCACCAAAAACTTGATTCTGGGTGTTCCCCCGGTTGGGATTGTGCGGCAGCGCCCGGAGGATATTAGCCACCCCGATCAGGGAGAAGCCGCACCGGAAGCCGTCGAGCTGTTACTGGTTCACCCGACCCCTGAAACCCCTCAGAAAAAATTTGGCCTGAGTTGGTTTTTACCCTCCCTGACTAAATACCGTCGCGTTTTAATTGAGGTGTTTGTCGCCTCGTTCTTTGTCCAGCTCTTTGGGTTGGCTAACCCCCTGGTGACCCAGGTGATTATTGACAAGGTACTGGTGCAAAACAGTCCTGATACCCTGCAAATTCTAGGGATCTTTTTGCTGGTGATTGCCCTGTTTGAGGCCATTCTCAGCAGCATGCGCACCTATCTGTTTGTCGATACCACCAACCGGATTGATATGACCCTGGGGTCTGAGATTATCGACCACCTGCTGCGCCTCCCCCTCCGTTATTTTGAACGGCGACCAGTGGGGGAGTTGGCTACCCGGGTCAATGAGCTAGAAAACATTCGTCAGTTTCTGACTGGCACGGCCCTGACAGTCGTTTTAGATGCGGTCTTTTCCGTCATCTATATCGTTGTCATGTTTATTTACAGTTGGCTGCTGGCCCTGGTGGCCCTGGCCACCTTACCCCTATTTGGCCTACTGACCCTGGTGGTGTCGCCTGTGATTCGTCAACAATTACGGGTCAAGGCAGAACGCAATGCGGCGGCCCAATCTCACCTGGTGGAGGTGCTGTCAGGGATTCAAACCGTTAAGGCCCAAAATATTGAGCTGCGATCGCGGTGGCAATGGCAGGAGCGCTATGCTCGCTATGTCAGCGCTGGCTTTAAAACCGTCCTGACTGCCACCGCCGCTAGCTCCACCAGCCATTTCTTAAACCAATTGTCGGGGCTGCTTGTGCTTTGGGTGGGGGCCTATCTGGTATTAAAGGGGCAATTAACTCTGGGGCAACTGATTGCTTTTCGGATTATTGCTGGCTATGTCACTACCCCCCTGCTGCGCCTGACCCAGTTATGGCAAAACTTTCAGGAGACGGGCCTATCCTTAGAACGCTTGAGCGATATTGTAGATAGCCCCAGAGAAGCAGACGCCCTTGATTTGCAAAACATTCCGATGCCCGCGATCTCAGGGCAAGTGAAATACGAAAATGTCTCTTTCCGATTTAAGCCCAGCGGCCCCTTGACCCTCAACAATGTGAATCTGGATTTTCCGACGGGCACCTTTGTGGGTGTTGTGGGTCAGAGTGGATCGGGTAAAAGTACCTTAATGAAGTTACTCCCTCGCCTCTACGCGCCAGACTCCGGGCGGATTTTGATTGATGGCTATGACATCAATAAGGTTGAGCTTTATTCCCTGCGGCAGCAGATTGGCATCGTGCCTCAAGACACACTCTTATTTGAAGGTACGGTGCAGGATAATATTGCCCTTAATTATCCAGATGCTAGCCCAGAAGAAATTATTCAGGCAGCTAAAATCGCCGTGGCCCATGATTTTATTATGGATCTGCCCAATGGCTATAACACCATGGTGGGCGAGCGGGGTGCCTCTCTCTCTGGTGGGCAACGCCAACGAATTGCGATCGCTCGCACGATCCTGCAAAATCCGCGCTTGCTGATCTTAGATGAAGCCACCAGTGCGTTAGACTATGATTCCGAACGGCAGGTTTGTTTGAATCTGGCTGACTTTTTCAAAGGGCGCACAGTCTTTTTTATCACTCACCGTCTGACGACCATTCGGAACTCAGATGTAATTGTACTGATGAATCAGGGCGCAGTGGTCGAGCAGGGCACTCACCCAGAACTAATGCGTCTAAAAGGTCGCTATTTCTGCCTCTATCAACAACAAGACGCCCAGGGCAGTGCGCTATAAGCTTTCTCCGACTTCTGCCCTCCTATTTCTTCTCCTATCTTCCGCCCTCCTATCCCCCGCCTTCTGAACCTATGAATACTCAATTTGATCAATCTGTGATTCTCAAGCGATCGCCCCTCTGGTCGAGGGCGGTGGTTTGGGGCCTAGTGGGAGTCACCAGTTTTAGTGTGATCTGGGCGAGTCTGGCCCGCATCGATGAGGCGGTTTCTGCCACGGGCAAGTTAGAACCCCAGGGGACGGTGCGAGACATCCAGGTGCCGCTAAACGGGGTCGTCAAAGAAGTGTTGGTGAAAGACGGCGACTCGGTGAAGCAAGGTCAAGTTTTGATTACCCTAGATCGGGTGGCCGATGCGGTTCAGTTGGAGTCGCTGCAAAAAATTCGGGCTGCCCTAGTGACTGAAAATGCCTTTTATCAGTCAGAATTGCAGGAGCCTGGCTCTCGCAGTCGAGACTTGGCGACTTTACGGTTAGCCCCAGAAATGGCCGCCCTCACCAAAAGTCGGGCCGCCCTGGTCGATGAAATTCGATTATTTCAGGCCC
Organism: Leptolyngbyaceae cyanobacterium; assembly: GCA_046080785.1. Lineage (GTDB taxonomy): Bacteria > Cyanobacteriota > Cyanobacteriia > Leptolyngbyales > Leptolyngbyaceae > JBJTUO01. The sequence continues at coordinate 22,236 of JBJTUO010000290.1, forward strand.
AGTTACAGGGCTCCAGTCGGGGTGTGACATTATCCCCAGAGCAACAGGTGCGCTTGCAATCGACTCTGACTGAAATGGATTCTCGTAAGCAGGCCGCCCAGTTGGAGGTCAATCAATTAGAACGACAACTGGCCCAAACGCGAGTGCAGTTGAGCAGTAGTCAAGCAAACTTAAAGGTGACCCAAAGTATCTTTAAGGATATGGAGACCGTTGCCAGGGAAGGTGGGATTGCTCGTGTTCAATACTTGCAGCAACAGCAACAGGTGATTAATAGTCAAGCTCGGGTTGATCAGTTAGTGCAAGAAGAGGAACGGTTGCAGTATGCCATTGCCCAGGCCCAACAACGGTTGCAAAACACGGTGTCTCTGTCGCAGCAAGACCTCTTGAATAAAATTGCCGATAACCAAAAGAAAATAGCGGAGATTGATGGTCAGCTCAACAAGGCAATCGTTGAGAATAAAAAGAAAATTGCCGAGGTTGACAGTCAACTCAGTCAGGCCCAGACTGCTTTACGCTATCGGGAACTGCGGGCCCCGACCGATGGGGTTGTGTTTGACTTGAAGGTCTCCCCTGGTTATGTAGCAACCCCCAACGCCACCGACCCTGTCTTGAAAGTGGTGCCAGAAGAAGCCTTGGTGGTGAAGGCCTATATTCCTAACAAAGATATTGGCTTTGTCAAAGAAGGGATGCCCTCGGATATTCGGATTGATGCCTTTCCCTTTAGCGAGTTTGGTGATGTCAAAGGTGTTGTAAGCTCGATTGGCTCAGATGCCCTGCCGCCCACCCAAATTCGCCCCTTTTACAGCTTCCCGGTGACGATTAAGCCCGATCGCCAGTTTCTTAGCGTCAGGGGGCGGGAGGTGCCCTTACAATCTGGGATGGCGGTCAGCGCCAATATTAAAGTGCGGCAGCGATCGGTACTCAGCCTGTTTACCGATGGCTTTATTCGTCAGGTTGACCGCCTCCAAAACGTGCGCTGATCTAGGCCAACCGCTAAAACTCAATGCCGGCCTGGGCTTTAACCCCCTGCTCCCGAAAGGGATGTTTGACCAGGGTCATCTCGGTCACCAGGTCAGCTCGATCAAGCAGGGGTTGGGGCGCTCCCCGGCCTGTCAAAATCACATGGGAAGATTCTGGCTTTTGCTCTAACCCGGCCAGTACTTGCTCTACGGAGAGAAAGCCGTGTTTGAGGGCGATATTGACCTCGTCTAACAACACAAGCCTGAAATCGGGGTTACAAAGGTAAGGGAGGGCTGAGGCCCAGGCCGCTTGAGCTGTTTGGGTATCCCGATCGCGGTTTTGGGTCTCCCAGGTAAACCCTTCGCCTAGGGCCTGGAATTCTAATTGGGGTGGGTTGCCATCGACGCTGACCGTCCAGGGTTGGAGGGCGGCTTTTTCGGCTGGCTCCCAGGCACCTTTAATGAACTGAACGATCGCTACCCGGTAGCCATGCCCCAGGGATCTGACCACCATCCCCAGGGCGGCGGTGGTTTTACCTTTACCCATCCCTGTGTGAACGATCACCAGCCCTTTTTCAACCGTTCGTTCAGATAGCCGTTGTTGTTGCACCTGTTTACGCCGCTGCATTTTTTGGCGGTACTGCGCTTCAGTTAACTGGGGGTCGGGTTGGGCCGCCGCATTGATTAAGGCTTCGACCTCTGGGGTATCTCGCATCAATAAAACACCACTCTCAGATTATCTATAATACCGATTTAATCTGCCTTAAAAAGAACCTACGCGAGAAACTGCTTCACAATCTGGCTGCGGTTCACCACGATCGCGGCTGAAAGTCTGGATCGTTGGCAAGGGTAACGGTGTCGCCGGTTTGTTTAATCACCCACAGCCCCCGCTGGTAGGCATAGCGGTCTACTCCGCGATCGATTTCAATGGCGGCGACGGCTCCGT
>JBJTUO010000291.1:0-6053 GCA_046080785.1 Leptolyngbyaceae cyanobacterium
AGAAGAAGCAATTGTCATGGTAGACCTAACCATTAAAGAATAAAGGAAACAACACCCGACGCTAGGCGGGCAGGGGATGGAAGCCTAAAATGTGCCGACATTAGGCATAATTTTCAGTTCTTCAATTACGGCCTGCGCCGGTAAGAGCGCAGCATGAAGAATTGAATCGGCTACCATTTCTGGAGTCAGCATCAGCGCCCGATCAAAATCAGCCTGTACAGAATCTGTATCCCAAATTCCTGTATTGACAGCACCGGGGGCAATCATCACGACTCGAATTCCATTGGCTCGCTCCTCAACCGCAAGGGTTTTAGAGAGGGCCGTCAGACCAAACTTGCTAACACAGTAAGCCCCCCATTCAGGAAACACTTGGCTACCAGCCACGGAGGTCACATTAATAATTGTGCCCTGTTGATGTTGACGCATGGTAGGCAAAACGCCCTGAATACACTGAAAAACACTAGTTAAGTTGAGGTTAAGCACCTGTTGCCAATCTGTCAGGGAAGTCTGGGCCAGCCTGCCGGTATAGCCCATCCCTGCACAATTAACCAAAATGCTAACTGGACCAAACCCGGCAACGATCGCTGCGATAGATCCCTGCACCTGATCAACCTGAGCAAGGTCGAGACAATGAATTTTGACATTGACGTCAAAGTCAGATACCAGACTGGCAACCTCCTGCAGCCTGACCTGGTTTCGACTGACCAGTACTAAATGAATGCCAGCACGGGCAAAGGCAAGAGCCGTAGCTTTGCCAATACCACTACTAGCACCAGTGATTAAGGCATAACGATCAAAAGCAACAGTCATGAATGCAAAACTAGGACAATTCGAAAACCTGAATTACTCAAATCCCCCTACCTGATTGAAAGAAGTGAGGGGAACCTCAAACCATGGTGAAACCAAACTCAACTGTTTCTGGACACCTAGAGACTAATAGTGTAGCTTGATACTGACATTATTAAAATATGTAACTTTTATGAGTATATCACTCCCAAATCAAAATGGGTGTTGTTCACACCACAAACGGGTTAATCGAAAAAGCTTGTACCCTAACCTGGAAGTTCTGCAAAAATACCCATACTGCGAAACTTTTGGTACCGCAGATCCCGCCGCTGCTGACTGGTTAGCTGCCTTAAAGCCTCCAGGTTTTTGAGAAGGGCTGCCTTTAAAATTTCTGCCGCTTTCAGTGGATCAGAATGGGCACCACCAATCGGTTCTGGCAAAATTTCATCCAGAATTCCTAGATTTTTCAGATCACTGGAGGTGATTTTGAGCGCTTCTGCAGCCTGAGGAGAACGTGTCGCATCTTTCCATAAAATTGCTGCACAGGCTTCAGGAGTCGCCACCGTGTAGACTGAGTGCTCAAACATCAGAAGCCGGTCTCCGACGCCAATCCCCAATGCGCCACCAGAGCCGCCTTCCCCAATCACGGTACAGAGAATCGGGACATCAAAGCGAAACATTTCTCGTAGGTTATAGGCAATAGCCTCTCCCTGACCAAACTTTTCTGCATCCATGCCAGCCCAGGCCCCAGGAGTGTCGATGAAGGTTAAAATGGGCATGCCAAAGCGATCGGCGTGCTCCATCAAGCGCAGGGCCTTGCGATACCCGGCGGGAGCGGGCATACCAAAGTTACGAGCCACATTATCTTTGGTATCCCGGCCCTTTTGGTGACCCAGCATTACCACGGGCTGACCTTCTAAACGGGCGACCCCCCCTACTAGGGCTGGATCATCACTCCCCCCCCGATCTCCGTGGAGCTCGACCCACTCATCAGTCATGGCCTGGATGTAATCCAAGGTACTGGGGCGACGGGGATGGCGAGCGACTTGCAACCGTTGGGCCGGGGTGAGGCTACTAAAAATCTCTTGTCGAAGTTGCACAGAGCGAGATTCTAAAAGACGGATCTGCTCAGAGACATCGACATCATTTTCTTCTGCAAGTTCACTAATTTGTGCAATTCGAGCTTCCAATTCTGCCAAGGGTTTCTCGAAATCTAGCAGGATTGGTTTACGTTCAGTGGTTGCCATAGCAAGGAGGAGGAAGAGTCAATCACCAGCAATAGACCAGACGTTAGGAAAGGCCCAACTCTTTATTATCACTGATACTGTCACCAAACTTCATAAAACACCTAAAGATGCCCACAAAGCCCCGTAGCTTAAACTAATAAAGGTCTAAACCCATGCTTGACAGAAACCTCACCAATCTGTTCCATCTTCTCTACTGTAATTTGATTTCGCCCCCAGGAAAAATTAGTGTGCCACTTTTCAAACTCTAACAGCATGGACTCTGCGAAACAGGCAAACAGTTGACGAGCGGGGACATCCATATTAACTATTTTCATGATTTTCCAGTCAATATCCAGGGAATGCTCCACAATTCCCCCGTTCAGGACATAGACTCCTGGTAACTGGATCCGAGTCGCCATGTTTTTGGGGTAGCCTCCGTCAATCAGAAGACAGGGTTGCCTTAAAGTCGATGGATCAATTTCAACCCCTTTCGGCATACTGGCGACCCAGACCACGATATCAGCTTGCGGTAGAGCCTCTTCAAGACCCATAATCTTGCCCCGTTTCAGGTCTTCCTGCAGCAGTTGCAAACGCTCATGATTACGGGCAATAAGCAAAATATCCTTAACATTAGTGCGGGCATTGAGCCAGCGGCAAACAGCACTACCGATGTCCCCAGTGGCTCCACAGACTGCAACCGTCGCATGGGATAGATCAATCCCTAGCCGGGGAGCAGCCTGTTCAAGCTGACGACAAATGATGTAGGCCGTGTGGGTGTTACCTGTGGTGAAACGATGAAAGTCAAGGGTAACATTACGAACCTGGCGCATCTGTTCCAGGTTAAAGTTCTCAAAAATAATCGAAGAGAACCCCCCCAGTGCTGTAATGCTAATACCGTTTTTTTGAGCATGGGCCATCGCATTAATAATCTTGCGGGTTGCGGCCTTAATTCGTCGCATCGCTAGCATTTCAGGTAGGAAGCAAGATTCTACATACTGGCCAACAATTTTTTGGCCAGTTGCACTGGTTACAGTGATTTCATCCACGATTTGGGGGGGAGCACTGCACCAAAAATCAAGACCCTGGTCGGCATACTCTGGGTACCCTAGTTCACGCGCAACCAGCTGAGCATGATCAAGACTCGTTAAATGACCAATTAAACCAAACATGAACGACTCTTAAAAAAAATAATCATCAACGGAGGCCACCTTCCATTGATGGGGAAATGGTGCAGGCGGCTAAAAGCTAGTTGCGATCGCTACCAGAAGGTGGTTTCAAGCGCATCGGCCCCTTGATTGAGTCAGACCGCCGCCAGACCCATCGCTGAAAGACGCATCACGTCCCGGTTAGAGAAGCCAATATTACCCAGCGATTCGCCATACTGAATCATGAAGTCTTCCACCAGTGCTTCTTTCTCCATACCCAGCACATGGGCATCTGCGGCAACCTGATTTAACATTTGCCAGACAATCGGTAAATTTTGGCGGTTAGCCTCCTCTAATTCATTTTTAGAAGCTGCAAAATTTGCTTTCAGCCATTCTTCACCAAAGTTTAGGTGGGAGTACTCATCTTTCACGACCCCTTCAGTGATCTTGCGGGCAAAGTCGTCTGCCACCGGAATGTAGATGTTGTAAGCAGCGATCGCAAAACACTCGATAATCAGAGACTGAATCAGCAAACAAGTCACAATTTTATTTTGGGCCGCTGCCTCCTGAAAGTTGCAGTGCAAGTAGGAGAAAAATTTACGAGCAAACTCCATATCTGGCGTAACACTCAGATTGCGGCCACAGGCTTCAAAGCCTTTTTTGTGGCGTAACTCCATTTTGGCCAGGGTTCGCAACTGGTCAGCACTGTCGGGGAGTAATTCAGCCAGCTTCAGGTAGTTTTCATTTGCTTCCTGTTCGCCCTCAATGACAATGGCATTGATGCGGCTATAGGCATCCTTATAAAGGGAACTTTGAAAATCGATCGCTACACTGGCCTCAAGCTGCGGCATAAATTCAGTCTCTCCTCGAAAACAGAACCGAATAAAGTTTCGGTACAGAACCATAACATAACAATGATCTGAATGTAACAGAATATGTCACACCCGCACATGTATCACTTTATCGCTTTCCTGAGCAGAACTACCATCTCCTGAAAAAATTCGTGGTCAAAATTTCACACTTCCCGATCCCGCTCGGATAGGGCGGCAAACAAAAGCAAACAGGCTCTACAAGCCTGATTAGCCCTCTAGAGTATTACTCAAATCTACAAAAATCATTTATTCAGTGTTTTGAGTAGGCTCCGCCCCTCAAAACAGGATTGACAGGCCACTAGATTAAAATTTTCATAGTTGATGGATTGAAATATCTTATGGGTTCTGATGCTGGAATTGCCAACCCCATCTACAGGCAGCATGTTTATTGGATGCAGCGAGCCATTGAGCTAGCAGAAAAGGCTGGAATTGCAGGAGACGTGCCAGTCGGTGCCGTAGTGGTTGGCCCTGACGGTGAAGCGATCGCCGAAGCAGAAAATCGGCGTGAACGGGATCATGACCCAACTGCCCACGCCGAAATTTTAGCCTTACGTTTAGCTGGTCATCGCCTGCAAGGCTGGCACTTGAATGGCTGCACCCTCTATGTCACCCTAGAACCCTGCTTGATGTGTGCAGGAGCGCTGATACTCGCCCGCCTGGGATGTTTGGTTTATGGCGCTGATGATCCAAAAGCTGGAGCGGTCAGAACAGTGATGAATATTCCAGATAGTGCCTGTTCTAATCACCGTCTACCGGTTATAGGCGGCATTTTAGAAGCAGCTTGTCGTCAACAATTGCAAGGTTGGTTTGCTCAACACCGGCGTCAGCCATGACAGACAAAAAAGTGTCCTGAACACCCTAGACAGTCTGGTAGTGAATTTCATAGGTTAGAAAAAACCACTTGTAGGTATAGTCGTCTTCATCAGGATCTGGGCGACAGCGAGTTAGAAAGTCTTATGCATTCACCGTCTATTCCTTCTTCTTCAGATTGCTCATCTGATGCTGAAGGTAATTCTGCCCCTGGTTTTATAAATTTGGCCGCTCAACAACCTGCTCTATCCTCAACTCAAGTAAGCCCACCTAATCGTTCAACCGTTCCCCCTCATCTGTTTAAATCTCTCACCCAGTCTCACTTTTCTCCCTGGCTCATTTCTCTGGCCTATCCGCTTGGGCGATACGGCGTTATACCTGCTTACTTTAAGCAAATTGAGGTGGTTGGGAGAGATCATCTTCCTCGCAGCGGGCCGACAATTCTGGCACCGACCCATCGATCGCGCTGGGATGCCGTTTTAGTTCCCTATGCAGCAGGGTATGACATTACCAGACGACATCTGAGATTTATGGTGTCGTCTGACGAAGTGGCTGGGCTACAGGGTTGGTTTATTCGGAGATTGGGAGGATTTGCAGTGGATACTCGTCGTCCAGCGATTGCCTCATTAAGGCATGGGATTGAACTTCTTCAAGCTGGCGAAGCTTTAGTTATTTTTCCAGAAGGTAATATTTTTCGGGAAACAGGCATCCAGCCCCTTAAACCGGGTTTAGCCCGTTTAGCATTGCAAGCAGAAGCCAGCCAACCAGGCCTGGGAGTTCAAATCATACCGATGCGACTAAGCTACAGTAACCCGGTGGTGCCATGGAAAAGCAGTGTTAAGATTCACATTGGTTTGCCGTTGGTAGTGGCTGATTATGACCTGCGACAAGCCAAACAAAGTGCCTGTCAGTTGACATCTGATTTGCAAAATGCACTCAGGAACGTGGTTTAAATAAACCAACCAAGTTTTACCGATACCACCCATCCCAACGAGAAAAACTACTGCTTCAGGCGGTTAAGAGTAAGTCGGCAGCGAGAAGAGTATTGTAAGAGACTGGCATACTCCGCTATTCAATCTAACGATTTGGTGGCCTATGAAGACTTGAATGTGAAAGGGCTTGTACGAAATCGACATCTGGCTAAGTCGATTAGTGATGCAGGATGGTCAACTTTTCGCAAATGGTTGGAGTATTTCGGCAGGAAGTATGGGAAG
>JBJTUO010000292.1:0-10335 GCA_046080785.1 Leptolyngbyaceae cyanobacterium
TGCAAGTGGGCATCTGAGAGGTAAAGATGCCACTTGGCAATATCGATGTAAATATTTTCTCCAATTTCTGCCGCCAGAGCTTCAACGTCAGCAGAGGTAGATTTGGCCATGGGGTTTGCTCCTTGTGGACAACTAGGATTGAGACGGTGTGTCATAGCGGGCGATCGCAAAAATAACGACTGCATGGATCAGGAGGCCGGTAGCCCAGATGCCCGTAAACCAGGGTAGCCAAAACAACTCACCCAGGGGGGCGGTTTCTAGCCGATCGCCCAACCCATGAAAAAACCAGAGTGCGGAGTTGACCGCCACAAAGGCTGCCACATGGGTGGCAAAAGTCATCCGGTCATCCAGACGGCGAAAGTCGGGATCTTTACGATCAGGAACACGAGACCAACGAGGAGGCATGAACTTTCTTCATCATTTATGAGGGCAGTAGGGCAAGCCCCTACTCCATACTACGGTAGCGAATTAAGGCCCTCCTCGTTAAGTTACTTGGGCTCAAGAGTTGAAGAGTTCGTTAAATTGTGTCAATCCCCTACTCCGGTAGTTCAATGTCTAAGGTTACAATTCAAGAATTGGTTCATTGCTCTCCTACTTCGTCTTCAGGCCGTGAAGATTCCCTACTGTTTTCAACGGGCACCGCTCAAGCGTCGTGCATCTAGTCTAGCTGTAATTGTTTTGGCAAATGAGGCCACCGCCTTTCAAGCCTATCGTCTCCTGCACTACCATGGTGTCTCTCCTGAAAATCTGGCGATCGTGGGGAAGGGGTATAGCAGCCCCGAACGGGTCGGCTTGTTGTCACCAGGGCAGATTATTCGGCGGATTGCATGGCGATCGGCTGCACTGGCAGTTGCCCTGGGCTTGCTGTTTAGTACTGTCATCAGCTTCGGTCTCAACTTAGAGCCAACCAAATTGGCCATCATCATTCCCTCAACCGCTTTAGTGAGCGGTATCTGTGGGGCAGTGATAGGGGCGCTGTTTGGATTGTTGGGAGATGGCTCAACGGCAAGCATTTATCGTCACCATCTTAAACAAGGTCACTATTTACTGATGATTGAGGGCCCAGAAAATTTAGTGCGCTGGGGCCAGGAAGTGATGGGGCATTACTCTGCCCATGTTTAAGCTACATCTGTAGAGATTTTAGAGTTTCCCTATCTAAGACAACGCCCAACTGCTGCCAATCTTCTCGGCCATCCCCTAGCCCCAGCAAGGGCTGGATTCCTGATTGTAAAATTTGGTGAATCCGTTCAAACACCAGCTCAACTAGCGTCTCCCATTCGCTGGGTGTGTATTCAGGGCCATCAGGCTCTAACTTAATCAGGGCTTGATTATCCTTGTTGACCACTAAAATTGGCATAACAAACATGACTTCTGAGGGGTAGAACGGCACCGATAAATGGGGCCGCAGTCGAAACCGGATGCCTAGACTCCAGCAGCCGTCGATCGCGGTTGCCACATCCCGAATTCGCTCTCGATTTCTGCCAGCTCGGTTAAATCGCTTGATTTTTGTGGGTTTACTGGAGGCGATCGGTTGACTGAGACTGATATACTCCACATCGTCGCCAAACCAGCCAGAGTAATCAATCAGCCGATAGGTCAGGGCCTCGATCGCTTCAAAACAGTGGCTGGCCTGATGATGAGCATCCTGCCCATGTTGGACAAAGAGTTCCTGAAATTCCTGATACTTAGACATAAAAGAGCTTATAACCACCCCAACCATGGGAAACCGCACCCGGTCTAAATTGGCTCTCTTAACTCTACCAAACTGTCAAGGGTTGGTGTTCCCCTGACCTGATCAGCTTGTCGGGAAAACTCAGTAAAACTTTACACAGCGACTTCAAGGGATTCTCTTCAAGGGCGATACCCCCTTTTGATAGACTGTTCTCTAAGAACTTTTTTAAAGACCGCGCAAAATCAGCAGTTGGGAGGATTGACGCCGTGGAAACGACACTTGGTTTAGAAATTATTGAAGTGGTGGAGCAGGCCGCGATCGCCTCTGCCCGCTGGATGGGGAAGGGAGAAAAGAACACTGCTGATCAAGTCGCCGTAGAAGCAATGCGGCAACGGATGAATCAGATTCACATGCGGGGGCGCATTGTTATTGGGGAAGGAGAGCGGGATGAAGCCCCCATGCTCTATATCGGAGAAGAAGTGGGGATCTGTACCCGCGAAGACGCTCAAGCCTATTGCAACCCCGATGAATTGCTTGAAATTGACATTGCTGTTGACCCCTGTGAAGGGACTAATCTGGTGGCCTATGGCCAACCGGGTTCGATGGCAGTACTGGCGATTTCTGAGAAGGGCGGCCTGTTTGCGGCCCCTGACTTTTATATGAAAAAGCTGGCTGCTCCTCCTGCCGCTAGAGGTAAAGTAGACATTCGTAAGTCTGCTACTGAAAACCTCAAGATTTTGTCGCAATGCCTGGATCGCACCATTGAAGAACTGGTGGTTGTGGTGATGAAACGAGACCGTCATGATGACCTGATTAAAGAAATCCGGGAGGCCGGGGCGCGGGTACAACTGATTACCGATGGAGATGTGTCTGCCGCGATCTCCTGTGCCTTCTCAGGTACTAACATCCATGCGCTGATGGGGATTGGGGCTGCGCCTGAAGGGGTGATTTCTGCTGCTGCCATGCGCTGTCTGGGGGGTCACTTCCAGGGGCAGTTGATTTATGATCCGGATGTGGTGCGCACCAAGGAATGGGCGAATAAGACCAAGGAAGAAAACCTGGCCCGCTTAAAGGAAATGAATATCACTGATGGCGATAAGGTCTACGAAACCGAAGAGTTAGCATCGGGTCAAACCGTTTTATTTGCGGCTTGTGGCATTACGACGGGAAATCTGATGCACGGTGTTCGCTTCTTCCATGGAGGTGCCAGAACCGAGTCGTTGGTGATCTCTTCCCAATCAAAGACTGCCCGGTTTGTGGATACCATTCACATGAATGAGGCACCCAAGACCATTCAACTGCGTTAATTATTCACCGGTAGAAGCTGTCAGTTACTTGCTGCACTCAGACCGACGGCTACCACCGCAGGGCGGGACAAAAAGGAACGCAGTTCCTTTTTATATCATCTATCTCCACTTTCGTGGGGATTGGTTTGTCCCACTTTAAGCGGATACCCAGACCGACTTGTGATCAGAACAAGATATGAAGGTTTGTGGTTGAATTCAGGACTTGGCTGATGTGGACAGTTAGGATGCTGAATTGTGGGTAACTGATGTCGGCTACCACCCTAGCTAGAGGCGTTATTGAAAGGCAGGATGAATTGAAAGAAAATTTCAACCATCCTTTTTATTCCTAGAATCAGTAACGCCGCTCTAGGTTGCCCAATACAAAAACGGTTTCAACAAACTGACCTTACAGTATGAACATTGCGGTTGTCGGATTAAGCCACAAGACTGCGCCGGTCGAAGTTCGAGAAAAACTCAGCATCCCAGAAAATATCTGCGAAAAGGCGATCGCCCAATTATGCAGTTACCCTCATGTAGAAGAACTAGCAATTTTAAGTACATGTAATCGTCTGGAAATTTATTTAGTTACCAGCGAAACCCAACAGGGGGTTCGGGAAGTCATGCAATTTTTGGCAGACCATAGCAAACTGCCCTGCCCTGCGCTGCGCCCCTACTTATTCACTCTTTTGCATCAGGATGCCGTTATGCATGTGATGCGGGTCGCCGCCGGACTAGATAGCTTGGTCTTGGGAGAAGGGCAGATTTTAGCGCAAGTTAAACAGTGTCACAAATTGGGGCAAGACTATAAAGGCGTCGGCCGCATCTTAAATCAATTATTGAAGCAAGCGATTACCGCTGGGAAGCGGGTTAGAAGCGAAACCAGCATTGGTACTGGAGCCGTCTCTATCAGCTCCGCAGCAGTAGAATTGGCTCAAATGAAGGTGCAAAACTTAGCTGCTTGCCGGGTTGCCATTTTGGGGGCTGGCAAAATGTCTCGTTTGCTGGTGCAACACCTGATCTCAAAAGGAGCAGTTAATATTACCATTCTCAATCGATCGCTTGAGCGGGCGCAAGACCTGGCTCGTCAATTTCCCGACGGTAATCTTCATGTCCATCCCCTATCAGACATGATGTCAGTCATTCCTCATATCGATCTGGTGTTTACCAGCACAGCTTCGACAGAACCATTACTGAAACGGGCCAACTTGGAGCCAGTACTGGAAACTGGGCAACATCTCATGTTATTTGACATTTCTGTGCCCCGCAATGTGGATGATGATGTTAATCAACTCCCCAATGCCCGCGTCTTTAATGTCGATGATTTGAAGGCTGTCGTAGCCCAAAACCATGAAGCTCGACGGCAGATGGCCCTGGAAGCCGAGGCTTTGCTGGAAGAAGAAATAGACGCCTTTGAAGGGTGGTGGCGATCGCTGGAGACCGTCTCTACCATCAGCAGCCTGCGGGACAAGATTGAAACCATCCGGGTGCAAGAGTTAGAAAAGGCTCTCTCCCGCCTGGGTACCGAGTTTGCTGAGAAGCATCAGGAAGTGATCGAGGCTCTCACCCGTGGCATTGTAAATAAGATTCTTCACGACCCAATGGTGCAACTCCGCGCTCAACAGGATATTGAGGCCAGACGGCAATCAATGCAGACTCTTGCCACCTTGTTTAATCTGGATGCTTCAAATCAACAATTTGGGTAATTTTTGTAGGCTGGGGAGGATGAGAAGACTATGCTTTGCATAGCCCCCCCTGGCCTACTTAAGTTTACTTTCTAGGCTTGCTTGCTTGCTAAGGTACGGCGCTTCGCCACCATGCGGTAGGATTCAATCACATCTCCTTCCTGCCAACTATTGAAGCTATCTACACCGATACCACACTCATAGCCAGCATTAACTTCCCGAGCGTCCTCCTTCATACGCTTGAGTGAGTCGAGGTTCCCCTCGTAGATCACCTCACCCCCTCGACGAACACGGATCTTACTGTTCCGAAGCACTTTACCGGACTGGATGTAACATCCCGCCACTTGACCACGCCCCACTGGGAAGACAGCTCTCACTTCAGCCTGCCCCAAAGATTCCTCCACCTGCTCCGGTTCTAGCAGACCTTCCATCGCTGCCTGGATATCATCTAAAAGCTTATAGATGATGTTGTAGTCCCTTACATCCACACCCAAACGATCGGCAGCCTGCCGCGCTCCAGGTGCCAAGGTGGTGTTGAATCCAATAATAACGGCGTCACTGGCAGCCGCCAAATCCACATCCGTTTCACTGATCTCCCCGGGTGCGGCATACAGTACCCGTACCTGGACTTCATCCTGTGGCAACTGCTTGAGGGATCCCAGAATTGCCTCTACTGAACCCTGTACATCTGCTTTCAGCAATAAATTCAATTCCTTTAGCTCACCCTCCTGAGCGCGAGCAGATAGGGTGTTGAGGCTAACTCGGCGAGACGACATGGCCGCAATGAGTCGCGATTGCCGCTGTTCATCAAAGCGGGCGGCGGAAACAGCTCGCGCCACTTTCTCATCCGTAAAGACTTCAAATTCATTGCCCGCTGCTGGTACATCATTGAGACCAAGAACTTCAACAGCAAATGATGGCAAGGCTTCTTTCACCCGCTCACCCTGATCGTCCACCATCGCCCGTACCTTACCCAACACAGAACCTGCCACCAGCACATCACCGATCCGCAGGGTTCCATTTTGAATTAACAAAGTCGCCACAGGGCCTTTCGCTTTATCCAGGTGGGCCTCGATTACCGTTCCTTTCGCAGGCCGATCAGGGTTGGCATGGAGATCTTCAACTTCAGATACCAGCAGAATCATTTCCAGCAAAGTATCGAGGTTATCGCCAGTGAGGGCACTGACCGGTACCATGATCGTCTCGCCGCCCCATTCTTCCGGGACTAAGCCGTACTCAGTCAGCTCTTGTTTGACTCGGTCAGGCTGAGCCTCTTCTTTGTCAACCTTGTTAATTGCTACAATAATTGGCACTTCTGCAGCCTGAGCATGGCGAATCGCCTCAATCGTCTGGGGCCGCACCCCATCGTCTGCTGCTACGACCAGAATAGCAATATCTGTCACCCGTGCGCCCCGGGCCCGCATAGCAGTGAAGGCTTCGTGGCCCGGAGTGTCGAGGAAGACAACCTGCTCGATATTGCCATCGTGGGGAACGTCTACATGATAAGCCCCAATATGCTGAGTGATGCCGCCCGCTTCTCCCTGGGCCACCTTGGTTTTACGAATGGAATCTAGCAGCGTTGTTTTACCGTGGTCAACGTGGCCCATGATCGTCACTACAGGTGGACGCTGATGGAGATTCTCCAGGTCAGCCGCATCCAGCATTTCGGTAATTTTCTTCGCCTCTGATTCTTGCTGGCCAGCTTCCACCTCCACACCAAACTCGTTAGCTACCATGGTGGCGGTTTCCACATCCAAGGTCTGGGTAACGGTGGCGGCAATCCCCTTAAAGAAGAGCGTACGGATAATATCAGTTTCAGGCATCATCAGCATGGCTGCCAGTTCTTGTACCGTCAAGCTACCGATTAATATAATCTTTTCTGGTTTCTCGACTTTAGCTTCCTCCCGCCGGTCTCGTCGATCGCGCGGAGCCGACATCTTCCTGGAGCGAGGGGCAGTGGCAGTGGGCTTGGGCTGAGTAGAACGAGCAGATTTAGGCTTGGCGGGCCGCACCAGCGACAGGCTGACCTGCATGGGAGCGTCCTCATCCTCTCCCTCTCCCTCTTCTAAAAGAATTTCTAATTCTTCATCCTCGTCCAGTTCTGCTTCCTTACGGCGCTTACCCTTGGGCCCTACCTTGGCAGTTGCCTTTTCAGGAAATTCTACCACTTCCTCTTCACCGTCTTGCTTGCCTTTGGCTTTCTTGGCACGGGGCAGGGTCGGACGGGCGGTTAGTTGCAACTCCGGCAATTGATTCAGGGAGGCTGCCGCCGCTTCATCCCCACTGGGTGCCTGAGGTCGCTTTAACTTTAAGACAGGCTGAGTCAGGGTTTCAATACTTTCGTGGGCTGCATCAAGAGCTGATTCAACCGGGCGTGAAGGGGGACGCCTCAATTCCACGATGGTCTGAGGCTTAGGAGTGGGGCGATCGGAAGAGGGCCTACCGGCACCTGGCTTAGTCGGTGCTGCTTTGGCGGGAGCCTGCACAGGCGATCGCTTCTCTCCGGTAGAAGATGGAGCCTTTGTGGGAGCAGGAGGCGCTTCTGGCTGTTGTCGTTTTAATACTGGTACTGGTCGGATAGGTAATGTCGGCTTAGGTGGAGGAGCAGGACGAGGCACTGAGGGCTTTGCTTCTGGCTTAACTGATTGCTCTAGAGGCAGAACAGGGGGCGACTGGAGATTTGGTATAACGGGAACGATCATCGGTTGAATATCTGCTGGAGGCGTTAACTCCGCATCGGGCTCTGCAACCTCCTGTACCAATTCTGCGGCAGGGGCGACTGGAATAGGGGCGACTGGTACTGATGGAACGACGGCGGCAGGAACGGTCAGCTTAAGTGCCACCTTGACGGGAGCCACAGGCTCTGATGTCGGAGTGGGCTGGGCAGCAGGCGAAACTGGCTGCTCTAGCAGAGGTACTGATTGACGAGGTGGCTTACGAATTTCTAAAATTTGCTGTTTTTTTTGCACAGATATAGAGGGCTTAGATGGAGATTCAGCGGAAGAATCACCATGCCCTTGACGGGATCTGGTGGTAGCGACACTGAGGGGGATGTGGTTTTTTGCGGCTGCCCGAATCTGCTCAGCCTCAGAGTCAGTAATCGTGCTGCTATGACTTTTTACAGAAATATTTAGCTGCTCGCAAATCGCTAAAAGATCCCTATTATCCAAATTTAATTCCTTCGACAATTCGTATATTCTGACTTTGCCACTGTTCATCCACGATTCCCTCTTTACCTGCACCAGCGTTTACATAAGCTACCCGCCATCTATCCCTAAAACGACGTTGAACTCAGCTCTATTTATTGTGACCGTAAACCCAACCATTGACCATACCGCGCAATTAACGGTTTGGCAATGATTTAGATCCATTCTCCTAGGACGAACCCCTAACCCTACATAGCTCCCCCTCTTCCATTTTGCACAGATTTTCCCCAATTGCGGAGATGCTTCTAAATTTTCAATCTAGAAAATTAATGGTAGGGTCGCCATTCTCAGATTGAGCCGCCAGACAGCCCCACAACTGATCATAGATCTCATTGGGAACAGTTGCCTTTAAAGCTCGACCTAAACGATTTTTACGTTGAGCCGATTGCAAGCAGCTCACCTGTGGACAAATGTAAGCAGAGCGCCCACTTCCTTGATTTAATAGAATGTGGTGGCTACCCGCTTGCCGCACCACGCGCCAGAAATGTTGCTTGGAAGCGACTTTGCGACAACTTACACAACGTCGATAATTAGGCTGCATGCCCCAAATCAAGAAAGTCTTAGCACCTCATCGGTGTCTACAACCTCACCTTCAAGCGCCTCATCATCATTTTCAAGTTCTTCGTCTTCCGCACTAAGTGCCTCCGCCGTCTCACTAATTTCTTGTTCTACTCGTTCATTATATTCTTCCTCATCCAGATCTGCCTCATCCAAATATTCCTGTTCTGCCTCTTCCTCCTCTAAATCTTCAATATGACGTGTTTTTAAGACCTCAGCAATTTTTCTGTCTTCTGCTTCGTAGTCGTACTTGGCTGTGTCTTTGATGTCAATCTTCCAACCCGTTAAGCGGGCTGCTAACCTGACGTTTTGCCCTTCTTTGCCGATCGCCAGACTGAGTTGATCTTCTGCTACGAGAATGTGGGCTTGTCTGCCCTCTGGATCCATGAGACGCACTTCATCTACCCGAGCAGGACTGAGGGCATTGGCAATGTAAGTGGCGGGGTCAGGCGACCAGCGAATCACGTCAATTTTTTCGCCCCGTAACTCATTCACCACGACTTGAATGCGAGACCCTCTGGCTCCAATGCAGGCTCCCACCGGATCCACATCCCGTTCCAGGGTATCGACGGCAATCTTGGTGCGCGGCCCGACTGACCGGGAGGGAGGGTTTGCTTCCCTGGCGACAGCGACAATGCGAACGATCTCATCTTCGATCTCCGGCACTTCATTGGCAAACAAGTAAACCACCAGACCCGCGTCGGCCCTGGAAACCTGGAGTTGTGGGCCCCGGTGAGCCCCCTCAGAGACCCGTTTGAGGTAGACCTTAAAGGTGGCATTGGCCCGGTAGTTGTCATTGGGTAATTGTTCCTTCTTAAGGAGCTCAGCTTCTACCTCGGGTTGACCAAAGCCGCTGCTGACCGCCATAATCACAGACTGCCGTTCAAACCGTAGCACCCTGGCCTGTAGGACAGTCCCCTCTAAATCCTGAAATTCTTCTTGCACCAATTGACGCTGTTGATCCCTTAATTTTTGGGCCAGCACCTGTTTGGTCTGGATTGCGGCCATCCGACCAAAATCTCCCTGGTCAGGGGTTACGTCGAGCACGACCTCCTGCCCAGGCTGGGCTTCTTCTGCCACTTCTCGCACTTCTTGCAGGGAAATTTCGTGATCAGGGTTATCGACCTGTTCCACAATGGTTTTGGTGGCCAATACGCGGAATCCTTCTTCTTCTACATCGAGTTCGACTTCAAAGTTAGAAAAGTATTCTTCATCAAAGTGAGGGCTATCCATCCGCTGAGTTCGCCGGTAGCGCTCATATCCTTTCATCAAGGCTTCTCGCAAGGCGGTCTGAACGGCGGTCTTTGGTAGATTACGTTCACGACTAATGCTATCAATCATCTCCTGCAGACCGGGAAGGGGAACCATAGACATAGGGGCTTCTCCACTTAAGAAAATATCAACTGAAATTGATCAGGAATGGAAGGGGGCAAATCATGCAGGTCAACCTGCTGGTTGAATTAGCGTCCCCGGTGCTCATCAAGGTGGACGGTTTTGACCAGGGCACGGGGAATGGCAATTCCACGCCCCTTTTGACTCAGGTGCACAGCTTCCTGATCGCGCCCCACCAGTTGCCCTGTCCACTGGTGATAACCGTTATAAACTTCAGACGTGATCACAATAACCGGAAACCCCTTAAATGAAACAAACTCTCGATCGCTGACCAGTTGCCGTGAAATACCGGGGCTGGATATCTCCAGAATGTAAGCATCTGGAAAAAGACTGGCTGTATCCAGAACAGGTTCCAGAGCTCGACTCATTTGTTCACAATCATTTAAGCTGGTGTCCTGAGTTTGATTGCGAATATCCACACGCAGGACGGGTGGGTGCTGGTTGGTATGAAACACCGCCCCAACCACCTCCAGACCCAGGGTCTCTGCGACGGGGGTAGCCAGATCAATGACTTGTGGAATCAGGGGATGAACCATAAA
>JBJTUO010000293.1:0-20429 GCA_046080785.1 Leptolyngbyaceae cyanobacterium
CGTTCAGCTTCTGTCGCAAGTGAAGCATTTGTAGGAGGTGCGCCACTGAGGAAAGTGTGGTGCAGGGTAATCCGCTTGGGATTGGGCATGTTGGCAATATCGGCTGGGGTGGGAGTGGTTGTCCAGGAGCGACGGGGTTGAATTTGAAAGGCGTTAGAGGTGTCTCTGACAACGGTAATCGTCGTTTGAGCCTTGTCCTGTTCGGAGCCAATAATCTCAATTAAGCGATCGCCGGGGTCGCGGAATAATACTCTCGCCTGCCATTGTTCAGACTGTACTTTGGGATTCGCCAGGATCAGTCGTTGGTCGACTCGCAGAATCAATTCTGCGCCATCAGCATAATTTTCAGCCAGCCCCCGCAAAACGATTTCATCTTCCACCGTGACTTGCCGGGGAGGGCTGACAAAGCTGAGCCGAGGGGGACGGGGTATCGCCGATGTCACTTGGAGTCTGGCTTCCGATCGCTCTTGGCCATTGGCGGTCAAAATCTCAATCACCCGATTGCCGGTCTGGCTTAAGCTGACCGTACTACGCCAGGTGCCATTTTGGACAAGGGGGCGGTCTAGCTCAAACTGACGATCGGCCCTCAGAATCAAGCGGGTGCCATCGGGATAGCTCTCTGCCACCCCCGCAATGGTCAGGGCTTGAAAGGCGGGAACCGTGGAGGGAACCTGACTAAACCGCACCCGTGGCCGCAAAATCACTTCGATCGCGGCCTCTGCCCGTTCCTGACTCTCTTGGGTGAAAACCTCAAGCACCCGGCGACCTGGTTGGTTCAAGCTAATGGTCGATTGCCAAGCCCCATTCTGCACCAGGGGACGGTCTAACTCATACTGGCGATCGACCCTCAGCGTTAATCGGGTGCCATTGGGGTAATTATCTGCCGCCCCCATTACGATCGCGGCTTGATGGGTAGACAGGCTGGTGGGCACCTGGGTAAACCGCAGGCGGGGCTGGAAAGTGACATCGACGCTGGTTTCAGCCCGGTCTTTACCCTCTAAACTGAGAATCTCAACGACTCGTTGGCCTGGTTGGGTGAAACCAACACTGGCTGACCATGCCCCCCCCCGCACTGTCGGGCGGGCTAACTCAAACTGGCGATCGGCCCTTAAGATCAACTGACTGCCATCGGGGTAGTTATCAGCCAGACCCGCAAAACTACCAGGTTGGTAGGTCACTAAACTGCTGGGCACCTGAGTAAAGCGGAGTCGGGGCTGCGCTGCCACCACAGTCACAGGTACGTCAATGCGGTTGTCTGCCACCTGAAAAGTGATCTGACGATTGCCGACCGTTTGCAATTGCAGCGTCGCCTGCCAGGTGCCATCCGGCTGAATCACAGGGCCATCAGTTTGAGCTTGCCCTTCAATGGTGATACGGAGTGCCTGCCCTGCATACTGGGCATCAGCGGTGCCTGAAATGGTAAACTGCTGCCCGACGGCAACTGAACCGGATGGTTTTTGAGTAACCTGAAGCATGAGTGCACTACTCCGACAAATCAAAGCTGATTCACATTATCAGGTTTGCACCGATCTGGCTTAATGCTCTCACTTTAACTATGACTTTGGTGTTGCTGAAAATCAGTATGAATCGAAACGCAGTTTCGAGCATCCAGCACTTTTTTCATACCCAGAATCAGCAACACCCTGACTTTAACGAGGAGTAACTTTTGTCTCTGCTTTTACTCATGACTGACCTGGATAACACCCTAGTTGGAGATAGACGGGCATTAGCCAATTTAAACCGAGTCCTGGTGGCGTTGCGGCAGCAGGGAAGTTTAATCCTGGTCTACTCAACCGGGCGATCGCCAGCCCTGTATCGTCAGCTAACCACTGAACAGGATTTGTTAGCGCCCGATCTACTGGTTTGTGCAGTGGGAACCGAGATTTACCATCAAGGTCAGCCATCACCAGATGCAGGCTGGGCTGTGACACTTTCCCAGGGATGGAACCGGGAACAGGTGGTCGCGATCGCTGCCGATTTTGCTGGTCTCATCCCCCAACCCCCTTCTGAACAACGCCCCTTTAAGGTCAGCTATCATGTCACCCCGCAGGCTGGTGCCAAAATCGTGCCTCAATTAGAGGCTCGCCTTGATGCTGCCGGGCTGGATACCCAGGTCATCTATAGCGGCAGCATTGACCTGGATATTTTACCGCGACAGGCCAATAAGGGGATGGCCATGAGCTTTGTTCGCCACTACTTGAATGTCCCCGTTGAGCAAACGGTTGCCTGTGGCGACTCTGGCAATGATCTGGCCCTATTTGTCGATCGAGAGGAACGGGGGATTATTGTTGGCAATGCCATGCCCGAACTCCTCTCCTGGCATCATGCAAACCCCAGCCCCAAGCGATACCTGGCAACCGATCACTGTGCAGGGGGAATTTTAGAGGGATTGCAGTATTTTGGGTTTCTTTGACCTTGGGCAGCAGTGCGATCAGTATTTAGCTCAAGACTTGACCCGACCCGGTGGGACGTAGAGTTGGGGATGGGAAAGCAGGCCCCAAAACCAACGGATTCGCAGCAGCAAGACGAGCAGCACCCCTATCCCCAGCAGGCCTACTCGAAATAGCTGGGCTGGCGTTCTTTCCAGATTGCCTAGATAATGGGAGCCAATGATCACACTATGAAGGGCTGCCAGCAGAAAGGCTGGAATCGTCAGGAGATGTAACCTACGCCAATAGATGCCTAGCTGTTTCACCATCCCATCGGTGCTGGTCAGGGCCAGGGGGATAAGACAAGCAAGGGAGACGGCCCCTAAGCCCAGGGCAATCTGGTGACTGGGTAACATAAAGCCAAAGGCTTGCAAGTTCCAATTGAGGCTATGGTCTACCATATGCAGGGTATGGGCGATCACCAGGGCAAAAGCGCCTACCCCCAACACCCGCCGGTATGACAACAACCCTGGCCATAGGCGGCTGACCGGACGGGCGATCAGGGCCAGGGCCAAACAGAGCAACGCCCCATGCCCCGTTAAGTCCACCATTTCACCGGTGCGTAACAACAGGAGAACACCCATGATCAGCGTTAGCCAACCCCCCACCTGAAATAGTTGACTGCGGCGGTCGTGACTGAGCCGCGCGCTGAAGAGCCCAATCCCAACCATCGCAGGTAGGGTCCCCAACCCAAAAGCGAGCAGGGTCAACAGGCCCTGCCTTAGATCCCCTGTTTCTGCCGCCTTGATTTGAGCGGTGTAAAGAAAACCGCAGGGAATCAGGCCCCAGGCCATACCCAGTAACGCCGGTGTCCACCAACGAGTTTGCAGCGACAGGCGCGCCATTCCAGAGGTTAATTGCTGATGCATCTGCCCCTGTAAGATTGGATGCAAAAAAGGAAGACGGGGCAAAGCACCAGGGATGATTTGAGCCAGCCCCATCCAGATCAACAGCCACCCAGTAAGGGTGGTTAGGCCCAGCCGCAACCAGCTATCAATCCCTGCCAGTTGCCCTCCTGCTACTAGGACAGAGCCGACAGCACCGATCGCCGCTCCCACCAGGGTATAGCTCAAAATCCGGCCACCGTTGAGCAGGCTGTGAAAGGTAATCTGGTGCAACCAACTGGCGGGCGCAGACTGACCGGGTGCCAGGGCAAAAGCCACCGCGATCGGCCCGCACATGCCTGCACAATGCCCAAAACTTCCAAGAAATCCCAAACTGGCAATCAAGAGAAGATCAATCATAGAGGTAGAATGAAGCAAACATGGGCAAAGGATTGAGGCTGTCAGGTGGCGGATTTAGATCGGTGGGATGATCGGCGGCCAGTCGTGATGCTTGATGCCGACTTGCACTTCTGTATCAATTCATTTGCTTTTCAGCAGCATCCCAGCAAGAACGCGCTATAGTCAAGCCGGAGAAAAAATTCAACAAACTGGATGGACAGAGGCTGCCCCATGGATTGGCTGAGGAGTGATGTATGAAGTCTTCCCGGGCCCAAAAGATATTGGTCATCTTAAATGGCAAGGGTGGAGTCGGTAAGACGACAACCGCCGTGAATTTGGCGGCCACACTGGCAGAGCGCTACCGCGTTTTGTTGGTAGATACAGACCCGCAAGGATCGGCTACCTGGTGGGTGCAACGGAATCAACAGGGGATGGGCTTTGATTTGATGCAGGCAGCGGAGCCAGCTCAGCTCAAAGAGCTTGCAGGCACTAAGGGGTATGAGGTGGTGGTGGTGGATACGCCCCCCGCCTTAGGATCTAAGGCGCTGGCTACCGTGGTGCCAATGGCTGATTATGTGGTACTGCCCACGCCCCCTGCCCCGATGGATCTGGCGGCCCTAATTGAAACGGTGCGAGAGGCGGTGATGCCGATTGGAGTAGCCCATCGAGTGTTGTTGACACGGGTCGACCCACGCAGTTTAACCGAGGCGCTGGAAGCTCAGAATACTTTGATGGATCTGGGGATTCCAGCCTGCAATGCTTTTATACGGGCCTATAAGGCCCATGAACGAGCCGCTCTAGATGGGCAACCGATTACCCAATGGCGCGGCAACAATGCGCGGGAAGCCGAGGCCGATTATCGGCGGGTTGTGGATGAAATTCAGCGGGATTGGAGGAAATGATGGCCAGGAAGAGTTTAGCGGATCTATTGCGGGAAGAAGTCAATAAGCCAGGGGAGGCAGAGGCGGAATCGCCTCAAAAACAAGGAACTGGACAAGCAAAATCTCATCCAAAAACGAGCGAAAAATCCGCAACCGAGCGATCGCGCCAATCCTCCCCTAAAGCCCCTCCTCCACCTAAGGCCTCTGAGAAGAAGAATGGAGAGGCTGATCAGGCGGATGCAGAGCTGGTCTCCCGGTTACAGGATGAGCTGGATCTGGCCCAACGATGGGAGGCCAGCCTGACTGAACAATTAGAACAGCTCCAGAAGGAACTAGAGGCCCAAAATACCCTAATCGCATCGCTGAAACAAGATTTACGTAAGTATGACGCTCTGGCAGAGGAGTTAAAACATGCCAAAGCGGCTGCGCTACAGTTAGCAGAAGCCAATGCCAAATTGACAGAAGAACTCAATCACCTGCGGCAGGTGGCTAAACCAGAGCCTGGATCTGCCCAACCGCTCCGATCCCGCAATCGGACAACCACTGACTCGGCAGATCGCCAGGCTCTGGCGGTGAAACCGTCTCAACCAGAGCTTCCCTATTCTCCAGAAATTCGTCGCAGGCAAGAAGCGTCACTGGCCCATCCCATGTTTCCGGCGGGGCCAATGCCGGGGTCTTTGACTAATCAAGACCTGGGCTGGGTCGATTGACCAATAACTTTTGGGTTGGCAAAAAAATAAGCGGATTAAGAATGTCATGATTCACATTCGTCTTATGGCTCAAAACCTTTATGGGTGTTGGGTTTTCTTGTGTCAACCAAACCTAAGGACTATCCACCCCGGCAGAAAGCCGCCAGCTTCAGTCTGGATCAGGTGATGGAGAAGATGACCTCTACGGTAGGAAGTCGGTAGTCCTCAATCATCCTCACCGACGCAATTGAGTTGGTGACCCGGTGGAGTCGGAGTGCTTCGGCTCTACCTTAATCCTATGTAAAAGCCAGTAATGCCCATCTTTCAACGTCGATCTAGTCCGAAGCAGCAACTTCTCATGTTTCTGGGTACGGTGGTTGGGGGGGCTGCTACCCTCCTGATCATCAAAACCCTGTCTTAACAATGGCTTATCACAAAAATTTGTTCTTAGGCGGTAGCCGTAACCCATCGTGAGGATTTTATTTTCACGCAAATCTCTAAGGAGTACTTTTGAAAAATATGAAATTGTCTAGAGTATGGCTCAGTTTAACCAGTGTGCTATTACTCCTTGCCCATCCTACCTGGGCTGAAGTGCCCACTAGCATCACTCAGCCAGATCGGTTCCCTAGTAGCGCAACAACAACCCATTCCCCTCCGGTTCGTCCGCAACTTCAGATGCTGGCCCAGGCCAATGTCGTCTACCTAGCAGAGACCCACGATCGCCCTCAAGATCATCAGGCCCAACTACAAATTATTCAAGCCTTGTATCAACGACGGCCAGACCTGGTGATTGGGATGGAGATGTTTCAGCAACCCTACCAGCCCGCCCTCGATCGCTACCTGGCGGGGCAATTAACCGAAGCCCAACTCCAGGCAGCAACCCAATACCAACAACGGTGGGGGTTTCCCTGGGAGTTTTATGCTCCAATCCTACGGTTTGCCCAAGCCAAGCAAGTACCCGTCGTCGCCCTCAATTTACCCAGTGAGATTACCCGCAAAGTAGCCCGCACCGGCCTGGAGAGTTTGACCGCAGCGGAGCGACAGGCCATTCCCGATGACATTCTCAAAGGCCCAGACAGTTATCGCAGTCGGCTCTTGAGCCTTTATCAAGACAGCCATCAAGGGCATGGTAACAGCGCTGGTTTTGACCGATTTTTTTTAGCCCAGGTGTTGTGGGATGAAACAATGGCAGACCGGATTGCTGAATTGATCAAAGCAAACCCCAAACAATTGGTGGTGGTACTGGTCGGCCAGGGCCATGTCAACTATGGCGAAGGAATCCCCGATCGGGTGGCACGACGCCTGTCATCCCAATTGTTGAAGCAGGTCTCAGTCCTACTGAATCCGACCCAGGAGCAGGCTCAGGATCAAGCGATCGCCGATTACTTCTGGTATTTTCCCTGATCGTCTGGCAGGATAGATTTGAACAATGTCTCAAGTCTATTGGGTCAGGATGGAACCATCTCTTGAATTCTTAACGTCAGAAGAGTGTGCCCAAGTTGATCGGGCACTACTGACTTCATCCGATAAATTTGCGGCACGGGTCGCCATTTATGCCCTGCGATCGCTGAAGCAAATTGCCCAGATAACGGGGAGCGCGATTGAACAGTTAACCCCAGAGCAGATAGAAGATTGGGTTTATCAAGACCCCAATCTGCAAGCAGGGCTGGATAGTGCGTTTAAGCCGTTTTTTTCCCGACTGGTTAGTTCATCTTTGACGCCTTTAAATCAGGCGGCCCAGATGAATAAGGTAACGATCGCAGACCTCACCTTACTTCAGGTGATTCAATGGTTTGAGGCAGAAGCCAAGCAGAAATTGCGGTAAGTCAGCCTCCTATTTTTCTCGCAGTTTGTCCAAAACAGTTCGATCTTCTAAGGTTGAGGTATCGCCAGAAACGTCTACACCGCTAACTAATGCCCTCAATAAGCGTCGCATAATCTTGCCAGAGCGGGTTTTAGGTAAAGCCTCTGCAAACCGAATATCCCCTGGACGGGCGATCGCCCCAATTTCCTGCACCACATGTTGCTTAAGTTGATGGGCGAGCTCATCGCTGGGGCTAACGTCTCCCTCCAGGGTGACAAAGGCGACGATGTCTTCTCCCTTCAACTCATCTGGTTTGCCGACTACCGCAGCTTCTGCAACAGAAGCATGGGAAACCAGGGCCGACTCAATTTCCATGGTGCCAAGACGGTGCCCCGCGACATTGATCACATCATCAACCCGACCCATAACCCAGAAATAGCCATCCTCATCTTGTCGGGCGCCATCCCCAGCAAAATAAAGGTATTGGCCATTAACGGGGGGAATATGCTCCCAATAGGTGCGGCGAAACCGATCTGGATCCCCATACACCGTCCGCATCATCCCCGGCCAGGGATAGCGAACCGCCAGATAGCCACCGTCATTGGGCTTGACGGAATTACCCTCCAGGTCAACCACATCCGCCAAAATTCCAGGAAAAGGAAGGGTGACCGACCCCGGTTTGGTCGGAGTTGCCCCTGGTAGAGGCGTAACCATAACCCCCCCTGTCTCCGTTTGCCACCAGGTATCCACAATGGGGCAGCGCTCTCCGCCAATTACCCGGTGATACCACATCCAGGCTTCTGGATTGATCGGCTCACCCACCGTACCCAACAATCTAAGAGAAGAAAGGTCACGGGCTTTGGGGTGATGTTCACCCATTTTAATGAAGGTGCGAATGGCCGTTGGGGCGGTGTAGAAGATATTGACGCCGTGTTTTTCAATGACATCCCAAAAACAACCAGGGTTAGACGGGCGGGGTGCCCCTTCATACATCAGGGTTGTTGCGCCATTAGAGAGCGGCCCATAGACAATATAGCTGTGGCCCGTGATCCACCCCACGTCTGCGGTACACCAATACACGTCAGTGTCTTGCAAGTCAAAGATCCATTTTGTAGTGATGTGGGTGTAGAGGTTGTAGCCAGCCGTTGTATGCACCACCCCTTTGGGTTTACCCGTACTACCAGAAGTATAGAGAATGAATAGCATGTCTTCGCTGTCCATTGGCTCCGCTGGACAGTGTGCCGACAGGGTTGGCTTCAAGTCATGCCACCAGTGATCTCGGCCCGGTTCCATTCCAATTTGTTGCCCGGTTCGCTGCACCACCAAAACATGCTCAATACTGGGTACACTCTGATTGGCCAGGGCTTTATCCACCTGATCTTTGAGCGGCACTATGGCATCTTTGCGCCAGCCCCCGTCTGCGGTAATCACCACCTTGGCCTGGGCGTCTACCAGCCGATCGCGCAGGGCTTCGGCACTAAAACCACCAAAGACAACCGAGTGAGGTGCTCCGATGCGGGCACAGGCCAGCATGGCGATCGCTGCTTCAGGAATCATCGGCATATAAATCCCCACCCGATCGCCTTTTTTGACCCCCAGTTGCTTTAAGGCATTGGCAAATTGACACACCTCCCGATGCAATTGGGCGTAGGTAAGGGTGCGCGTATCTCCCGGTTCTCCTTCCCAAATCAAAGCTGCCTTATTGCGCCGCCAGGTCTTGAGATGGCGATCTAGGCAATTGTAGGAAATGTTAAGCTTGCCGTTGGTAAACCATTTGGCAAAGGGCGGCTGCCAGTCGAGCACGGCATCCCAGGGTTGAAACCAATCCAACTCAGTGCTGGCCAAATCAGCCCAAAATTTTTGTGGATCGGCCTTTGCCTGCTCGTAGAGTGCACGGTACTGCTCCAGGCTCTTGATATGAGCCTTTTGGGAAAAGTTGGCCTCAGGGTAAAACAGTCGATTTTCGGTGAGGATCGATTCGATCGCAGGGTGTGACATGGTTGTCTTTTAAGGGAATAAAACGAATGATAGGACAGAAACAGCTATTTCCCCTTTCAACCCATTAGTTTAGTGCGCGATTCGGATCCTAGAAGAATTGCGTTGCATTTCGTTAAGAGAACCGTAATAAGAGTCTATTTGAATACCCAAACTGTAGGGTGGGCAATGCCCACCGTAATTGAATTGTGGCAATTATGAAGCAGCTTCCGGATAGGCTTTAAGTTGCAGAGAAGAGATTCGCCACTTGCTCGCCTGGAGTGCGGTAGAGTTACAAATATGTATGACGATGATGAGTTATCGGTCCTCAAGGTTGAGGAAGACCTGGAAAGCCCCCTCGATTACATGGCTGCGGCTGATGCTGACACTGAGGTATCCAGACCAGACCCCGAGGAAATGCTGGCGCTGTTGGCATCGGATCATCCAAATCAGCGGATGCTTGCTGCCCGTGCTTTTTGTGAATTGCAGGATGAGCGTGCGGTTCCCCATTTGATTCGGTTATTGGTTGATCTTTGCCCCTTAGTGCGGGTGAGTGTGGCCTATGCCCTGGGGCGGAATACCAGCCCTGATGCCGTAGAGCCCTTAATTGCCCGCTATAACGACGACTTCAATGGTTATGTCCGCAAAGGGGTGGTCTGGGCCCTGGGGAATTGTCGCGATCGGCGGGCCTTACCCACCCTGATTGATGCCTTAAAGACTGATATTTCAGCAGTGCGGTTGTGGGCTGCCAGTGCGCTGGCTCAGATGGCAGAGGTTGGGTATGACGCGGTGATTACAACAATTCCTCCCCTGATTGAGGTCATGCGTCAAGACCCTGTGGCGGCTGTGCGGAGTAATTGCGCCTGGACGGTAGGCCAATTATGCCGGGAGTTGCCCTCTAATGTGGTCTATGCCACGGCGATCGATGCCCTGCTAGAAACCTTTGCCGAAGATGAAGACCTGGGCGTGCGGGAAGATGCCCGCGCTTCCCTGCTTAAAGTTGGGGACCCCAGGGGGTTGCAGGTGATCGAAGAGATTGAGCGCGATGGTTTGTTTACGGGTTAGGGGTCTGTCCTATGAAAATTGCGCCCTATGGCTCCTGGCAATCTCCGATTACATCTGACCTGATTGTGGCTGGCACAATCGGGCTGGGAGGGGTTTGTCTCGATGGTGAAGATATTTACTGGAGTGAGCAACGGCCGACAGAGGCTGGCCGCTCTGTGATTGTGCGCCGGTCGGCAACGGGGCAGATTCAGGATGTGACACCTCCTCCCTTCAATGTGCGATCGCGAGTGCATGAGTATGGGGGAGGGGCCTATCTGGTGCATCAGGGTACGGTTTATTTTGTCAATTATCTAGATCAACGCCTATATCGCCAGCAAATCGGAGAACCCCCCGTTGCCATCACACCCAAAATGGCCTGGCGCTATGCCGATGGGGTATTGGATCTGGGGCGCGATCGCCTGATCACTGTGCGGGAAGACCATACAGGATCGGGGGAGGCTGTAAATACGATTGTGGCGGTGCCGCTGGAACCCGGATCGCAGCAGATTCTTGTTTCTGGCAGTGATTTTTATGCTGCCCCCCGCATCAGCCCCGCTGGCCGATTTTTAACCTGGCTCAGTTGGCACCATCCCAACATGCCCTGGGATGGGACAGAGCTTTGGGTAGCGGAAATTACTCCAGATGGCAGTTTGACGAACTCGCAACAAATAGCAGGGGGACTGAGTGAATCTATCCTACAGCCAGAATGGTCTGGGGATGGCAGGCTTTATTTTGTTAGCGATCGCAGCAACTGGTGGAACCTGTACCGCTGGAGTGGGCAAGCCTGTGAAGCGTTATGCCCAATGGAAGCCGAATTTGGCTCTCCCCTCTGGGTCTTTGGCAGCTCAAACTATGCCTTTGATACAGCAGATCGCCTCATCTGTACCTACAGCCAGGAAGGGGCCTCTTACCTGGCAAGTCTGGATACCCGCTCCCGCCAGCTTAATCCCATCTCCCTGCCGTACACCGAAATTACTGGCCTGCATGCCCATCATGGCAGGGTCGTGTTCCAGGCTAGCTCGGCGACAGAGCCGGCAGCGATCGTCCAACTGACCCTGGCCTCTGGAGAACTGGAAGTCTTGCGTCGTGCCAGTAGCCTGCCTATTGACCCAGACCATTTCTCCGTGCCCCAGTCGATCAAATTCCCCACTGACCATGGGCTGACCGCCTATGGCTTTTTCTACCCGCCAACTAATAAAAACTATACCGCTCCAGCCCAGCAACGGCCACCGCTGCTGGTCAAGAGTCACGGTGGGCCGACCGCTGCCACATCAACAGCCTTTAATCTCAAAATTCAGTACTGGACAAGTCGGGGCTTCGCGGTGCTAGATGTGAATTATGGCGGCAGCACGGGCTATGGCCGGGAGTACCGCGATCGCCTGAAGGGGCAATGGGGCATTGTGGATGTGGATGATTGCGTCAATGGGGCCAGGTATTTGGTGGCCTCTGACCTGGTGGATGGCGATCGGCTGGTGATTGATGGAGGCAGTGCGGGTGGGTTTACCACACTCTGTGCCTTGACCTTCAGGGATGTGTTTAAGGCAGGGGCCAGTTACTACGGCGTCAGTGACCTAGAGGCACTGGCAACCGACACCCACAAGTTTGAAGCCCGCTATCTGGATAGTCTGATTGGGCCCTACCCTGACCGAAAAGACCTGTACGTTGAGCGATCGCCAATTCACTTTAGCGATCGGTTAAACTGCCCGGTGATCTTCTTTCAGGGCGACCAAGATCAAATTGTGCCTCCCAACCAGGCAGAGATGATGGTCAATGCCCTGCGACAAAAGGGCTTACCCGTTGCCTACGTCCTCTACGAGGGAGAACAGCATGGCTTCCGTAAAGCTGAAAACATCAAACGCACCCTGGATGGAGAATTTTACTTTTATGCTCAGGTGTTTGGTTTTCCGATGGCTGACTCGATCGAGCCGGTCTTGATCGATAACCTGATCAACCCTAGTTCATGAATCAGGGCACACAAAACTGACAATTGCCGACTTTGGACAAGCAATGCATTTTGACTGCCATATCATTCGTCGCTCTACAGCGATCGCCCTACAGGAATGGAGCTAAGCGGATTCGAACCGCTGACCCCTTCAATGCCATTGAAGTGCTCTACCAACTGAGCTATAGCCCCGCAGTGCGCTTTCAATCATCACCTGTTCTGATGCGTTCGTCAAGTCTCCAATTTAGATGTTTTTCTGCAACTGGTTCGTTGGGGATAAACTGCGTTACAATTTGTAAGGCTTCTTGACAGGAGATAACTGAACTGGAAAATTTTCTTCTGGAAGCCAGTACTTTTATCTCTTTAGATTGCTCCTATGACTCTTCCCATCCGCAATGTTGCCATCATTGCCCACGTTGACCACGGTAAAACGACCCTAGTTGATGCCCTGCTAAAGCAGGCTGGCACCTTTCGGGAGGGAGAAGAAGTTCCCGATTGCGTGATGGATTCTAACGAGCTAGAACGGGAGCGGGGCATCACGATTCTGGCTAAAAATACAGCCGTTCGCTACAAAGATACCCTGATTAACATTGTCGATACCCCCGGTCACGCCGACTTTGGCGGTGAGGTAGAGCGGGTATTGGGCATGGTCGATGGTTGCCTGCTGATCGTTGATGCCAATGAAGGCCCAATGCCTCAGACCCGTTTTGTCTTAAAGAAGGCGTTGGAGAAAGGCTTACGCCCGATCGTGCTGGTCAATAAAATTGATCGTCCCCAGGCTGAGCCGCACAAAGCCCTTGATAAGGTGCTGGATTTATTCTTGGAACTGGGGGCAGACGATGACCAGTGCGAGTTTCCCTACCTGTTTGCCTCTGGCTTAAGCGGGTTTGCGATCGCAGACTTAGACGATGAGCGGGTAGATATGCAACCCCTATTTGATGCCTTTTTGCGCCATGTCCCCCCCCCTATCGGCGATCCCGCCAGACCGCTGCAGTTACAGGTTACCACCCTCGACTATTCCGACTACCTGGGGCGCATTGTGATTGGACGCATCCATAATGGCACGATTCGGGCTGGCCAACAGGCTGCACTGATTCGGGAAGATGGCGCCATCTTCAAGTCCAAAGTCAGCAAACTCATGGGCTTTGAGGGGTTAAGACGGGTAGATATTGAGTCGGCCTCGGCAGGGCAGATTGTGGCTGTTGCCGGTTTTGCCGATGCCAATATCGGTGAAACCATTACCTGCCCCAATGAGCCCCAGGCCCTCCCCCTGATTAAGGTAGATGAGCCCACTTTGCAGATGACCTTCTCGGTCAATGACTCTCCCTTTGCTGGGCAAGAGGGGCAGTTTGTCACCTCCCGTCAACTGCGCGATCGCCTCTACCGCGAGTTGGAGACCAATGTTGCGTTGCGAATTGAGGAAACTGATTCTCCTGATAAGTTTTTAGTGTCGGGTCGGGGTGAATTGCACCTGGGGATTTTGATTGAAACCATGCGGCGAGAAGGTTACGAGTTTCAAGTATCCCAGCCTCAGGTGATTTACCGCGAGGTGGGCGGGCAACCCTGTGAACCCTATGAAACCCTGGTGCTGGATGTACCAGAAGAAAGTGTGGGTAGCTGTATCGAGCGCCTCGGCCAACGCAAGGGCGAAATGCAGGACATGCAGGTCAGCTCTAATGGCCGCACCCAATTGGAGTTTGTGATTCCGGCGCGGGGTTTGGTCGGCTTTCGGGGTGAGTTTATGCGTATGACCCGTGGTGACGGCATTATGAATCATAGCTTTTTAGACTATCGGGCCATCAGTGGTGAAATCGAAGCCCGCCGCAATGGGGTGCTGATCTCCTTTGAGGAGGGAACAGCCACCTTCTATGCCATGAAAAACGCAGAAGATCGGGGTGCCTTCTTTATCACTCCAGGCATCAAGGTTTATAAGGGTATGATTGTGGGTGAACACAATCGGCCTCAAGACCTGGAACTGAATGTCTGTAAAACTAAGCAATTGACCAACCACCGGGCTGCCGGCGGCGAAGAATTAGTGCAGTTGCAGGCCCCTATAGACATGAGTCTGGAGCGAGCGCTGGAATATATCGGCCCAGATGAGCTGGTGGAAGTGACCCCAGAATCAGTTCGACTGCGGAAGCTGGCGAAGGTTAAAAAGCTGGCTACCAAAAAATAGGCGTTGCTTACTCACGGTGATTCAATTGTCGAGGTTCAAACCTCGACATCCGTCACTGAGTATCTCTACTCATTTAGGATGAACGAATCGCACTCGTTGCCCATCACCCGCCGTAAATTACCTTTACCGTTAACTAAGTACCCTTAGGCGGTCGGTGTGCATGGCATATTGTTAGACCGCATGGGATCCAATTACGAGCCGAGGAAAAATAGCCTTGTCTGCTCGTGCAATTAAATTGTGCCCCACAGTAGTCTGCAGGAACGGTTGTATATCCAATGTTGCTTCTTGTCTTACCACGGAAGATTCATGGAAGAGCTGTCTACCCTGTTCATTAGAAAGCGCCAGTACTGGAATAGTGCTTCCCCTTGTAAGGGAAATTGTCCAATTACCTTCATCAGAATTAACAATTGCGAGTCCGATAGCACCTGCAAGGCGCGCATTGTCAACTTGTGCAGCAACAGAAATATCACTACGATAAATTACTGCGATCGAATTTCTAACATCTGCAGAGATAAAATCATTCCGCTCTCCCCTGCCCGGTACGGGCATAAGAGGAGCAGTTACAAAATCAATCGGTGAACCAAGTGCAGCGTTACCTTTTAGGCGGTTTACGCCAATTGTAAGGCTAGATGCAAGAGGTTGAAGATTTTGGTAATGAAAAGGCTGCACTTCCGTAATATAGCCAGCCTGTTCATCAGCTTTACTTAAGTATTGACGTGCTAAGTCTATAGCTGATGAATCTGGAGTTCTCGACCCAAGGTTGACCAAAGTTTCTACCGTTTGCAGAGCACCTGTCCGAGTAATTTCCGTATTCACTCTAGATACGCTTGCTTGCCCCCCGTAAATACTTGAAATTAGGAATGTTATAAAAACCGGAAAAATTAAAAATTTGAATAAAAAGTTGTCCAGAAACTTATTATTCATTTCACTCCATCAATATTGACCACGATATTCTTACAACATAGAATCTAACAACCAGCTAAATAGCTCTCCAACGGTTAAGTTCACAGTAGCCGCAAAAGAAGGGGTTGGTAATGGATCGCTGCTTTGATCGAAAATTTACAGCAAGAAAAATTGTAGGATTTTATTTTCATGCAATTCCCTTATTTACTTAATTCAACAGACATTCCCACATCGTGAATGAAGGAATTTAAGAACTTATCATTTTCATTTCGAGAGTAGACTTGTTGATAAATTTCTTTGATTATTGTTCTGACTAAATTTCCATCGATTTTTTGATTATATTCTGGAAAAATCATCAGATTCATTTCGGTAGGAATATCCCCAGTTAAAGGTGGTAAAAGATATCTAACATCTTTTATTGCTACTGCACCTACTTTTTCGTAAAAACGAATTCTTCTGATTTTATCCCCTTTTTCATCCCCAAAAGCAGGATTATCGACCTCAATAATTAGGTATTCATTGGAATGCCGAAAAGCCTGAAATATATATTCAATAAAACTTACGCCAACACCTTGACCTCGAAATTTCTTATGTACCGCAAGATACTCAAGCAAAACAAAACCAGTCTTGACCAGAGGATGTAAAATTGCCATGGAAACAACATTATTTTCTGTTAAACCTACAAGAATTTTATGGGTGCCTGCTTTTACTCTTTCAATAATTAAATCTACAGGCAATCTTTGATTTTGCGGAAAAGAATCAATATAGATTTGAATAGCGGCACGAAAGTCTTCTTGTGTCACATCTTTAATCTCATAAAATTCAATCATTAATTTTTCCTCGTTATTTACTTATTGGCGTTCTTGAATACTCAAATTGAGCGGATTGCTCTTGAATCAAATTTTCTAATTTGATTTTCGGGGTTTATTTTTAGTTGGTTATATCTGGATATTTCACAAAGATTTGAAAAGCGGAGTCAATAAAGCTGCGAGAATGCAATCATCAAACTGACAAAAGTTGAATGTTAATGGGCTCAAAAGTAAGGAACGCAATGGACTTGACAATTCCCAAAGAGAGCAAGCATTCTGGTATCAGATCCTACTCATTTACCAGAATGGTTAAAAACTGTCCCCTCTATAGTGCCCTGCACGACTGAATCAGTCAACTGGGGGATTGGGCACACCTGGGTCATCTGACCACCTGTATCTGACTTGTGATTGCCGTAATTCATACAGGCAGCGTCAACCTCACCAAATGGGTTGCTTATGTGCCCTGTCGTGGAAAATTTACCCAAAGCATCCAACGTCGGATTCAGCGCTGGCTGTATAACCCACGCATCAATATCCATGTGCTTACACCCGGCATTCCGCACTTCCAATTGGCACAAAAGGATTAATATGACCTTCAATACAGCAAGCAGTACCACCGACAGGCAGAACCAAAGAATTGGAGAATATGACACCCATGCCATCAAATCAGAATCATGGTTTTTACCGTGACTCCTGGGCTAATTTACTCTCGCGGGTCTTCGCCCAAGTGTTGGTTGATCTGCTCTACGATTTCTAACTCATCTACCAATCCAGCAAAGATGCCCAGGTGATCCAGGTTCTGCACAATCAGCTCGCCCTTCAATAGCACCCCCTTCGCTATCCGCCTTTTAGAAAATTATGCGGCTAAATTCCCGATGTGACACTTCAAAGGGCGGAATGTCGGCTCGCAACAACCCGCCCTGCAATAAATTGCGGGCTCACAAACCAAGTCCGTTGAAACGGACTGATGATTTAGATGATTTACCTGCTGGTCTTTCCAGTCCACTTGAGTGGACTTGCCTCTATTAGCCCGAACTTTAGTTCAGGGCGGAGCAAGGCGATCGTCAGAAATGCTGGAAATACCTGTTCTTAAGCATGGTACAAGATCTGACTTAATTTCCCTGAGAAGCTGGAGCTTGGTAACGAGGCAAAGAGAGGCCAAGCAGACCTGCGATCGCTACGCCTGGAAGAAGTAGTGCGATCGTGCAACAATATCACTATGATTGAAGCTTAACCGATCTCTGATACCCCAACTGTGAAGGAGAGCTTGAATCTGTGCCTAAAGGCTTTGAATTGTCGAACCGCGATCGACCAGCCAATCAGATTGATTGCAACTGAACTCATCAAGGCGAGAAGGCCCTACGATCGGGGGTTCTAACCAATAGACCTGGAAGAAGCAGACCGATCGGGGTAGGACTCAAGAATGAAGCAGACCTCCAGAATAAAAATGGAGACCTCAAAAACAGAAATGGAGACCTCGAAACAAGATCCCCGACTTTTTGGGAAAGAGTCACAGACGATGCGTTTCAGCAGAAAAGTCGGGGATCTGGATGCAGGTCGATCGCGAAAACCAAAGATCCCCGACTTTTTGGGTAAGAGTCGGAGGCTATGTGTTTCAGCAGAAAAGTCGGGGATCTGGATGCAGGCCGATCGCGAAAACCAAAGATCCCCGACTTTTTGGGCTGATTCAACAGTCTGGGCCACCTGGCAGAAAAGTCGGGGATCTGGAGTCAAATGCTCACCCTATTACTGACCACGCAGACTCTTGAGAACTTCGGGGGTAAAGGGATTTTTGCCCGCTTGCAAATCGCGAATCCAGGCTTGTAGTTGGACTTTAAGCTTTGTATCGTCGGTGGCATTCATGAAGGTGGTAAAGTCTGAAATTGCACCGGGGAAATTACCTGTGAGAGCGCGGGCCAGCCCGCGATTACCAATAGACTTAGGATCAAGGGCGACGGCTTTGTCGCAGGCAAACAGCACTTTAGCGGCCTGGTTATCGATGGAGCCAAACCAGCAGAGACTGTTCCAGGTTTCACCAGTTATCTTATAAGAAGGAAATTGTTGTTGCAGTTGTTGCAGGGTGGTGAGGGCCTTGTCGATCTCACCTTTTTGGGCCTGCTCACCGATGGTTTCAGCCAGCTTTTGAGCAGGTTCCTCAGCCGCGCGTCTTTGAGCCGCCGCTTTTTCTTCAGCCGCACGTTTCTCGGCTTCGGCTTTGGTGGTCTGGGCAATCTGGTTGGCTTTTGCAGTGGGGTCAAAGGTTAGACTGGGGTTCCATTTTTTAGCGGTCGTGAAGCCCTGAATCGCCTGATCAATGTCGCCGCTTTTAGCGAGTTGCTCACTATCAATCACCAGGTTGGCAGCCGCAACACGGGTGCGGTTAGAGGTCTGGCAGATGGTTAACTTTTGCAGAGTGAGGGGCGTATTAATCAAATAGGTATCCAACCAGCCACAGCCCCGCGTCAGCAGGGTATTAAGATTAAGATTGTCGATGGGCCACAGCTTGACACTGCCATCGTCTCCGCCGGTGGCCAGGGTTTGGCCATCACTACTCCAACTCACGCTCAAGACACTGCCTTGCTGGGCAGCGAGGGTGGTGATCGGGGTGCCATCCCGCTTCCAGAGCTTGACACTGCCATCGGATCCGCCGCTGGCCAGGGTTTGGCCATCACTACTCCAACTCACGCTCCAGACCCAGCCTTGACGGGTGGGGATGGGGCGCTCTGTGATGCTGCTTAAAATTGGCAGCAAGGCTCCGATCGGGCTGATCGCCGGGTATTGACTTAGAGCCAGTGTTTGATTGATCAGTTTGGCACCTTTCGCCTTAGACTGCCGCTTCACCAGGGTTTGTAACCGTTGCCCGGCCTCCAGCGCCATCAGCAGTGCCCCTGACTGATCGGTTTCAAATTGTCGCAGGGCGAGACTACCCTGTTGCTCAACCTGGGTGCCCTGCTGAGCAATGTTTAAGTCTTGGGCAGCGGCGGCCAGGGTAATCTGTGCCTGTTTTACCTGGCGCTCTGCCTGGTCAGCCTTTGCTCTGGCAGTGTTTGCTTGATTCTCTGCCGCTTCAGCTTGGGCGGTTGCTTGCTGCATTTGTTCCTGGGCCTGGGCCTTTTCCTGGTTTACCTGTTGCAGTGAAGCCTGGGCTTGCTTGGCCTGTTGCTCTGCCTTTTGAGCATTCAGTTTAGCTGCCTTTTCTTGCTTCTGAGCTTTGGTCAGGCTTTGTCTGGCTTCCTTTTCCCTTTTTTGAGCTTCGATCAGGTTTTGATTCAGTTTCTCTTGTTGTTGCTTGATCTGTTGTTGTTCTTCTTTAGTTTTGCGAGTCTCTTCCTGGGCCGTTTTACGTTCACTCACGGCTCGCCATGCTACTGGCGTTGCGATCGCGGCAGAAGCAATGGCCAGGGCCGCGATCGCGGTACTAATCGCCAACCGCTTGTTGGCTTTATTCCGGGCCTTATCTGCGTCTCTTCGGGCCGTATCTAAAATTCGTTTCTCTTCCTGCTCAATCTGCAGTTGCCGCCTGGCTTCTTCCTGCTGAATCTGAAGCTGGCGTTCTGCCTCTTCCCGCTCGATCTGCCGTTGTCGCTCTGACTCCCGCCGCTCCCACTCCTGACTGTCATCCAAAAAACGGTCATCTTCTGCACTCAAGCTTTTGCCCTTGGCCCAGGCTTCCGCATCTCGTAGCGCCTGCCCCCGCAACAAAAACGACTGCTTTTGCTCTGGCTCGGCCTCCTGCCAGGCTTTAATCGCTTCCCCATAAAAGGCCGGGCGCAGATCGGCCAGGGCCCGTTCTGTCCAGGGTTGGTCAAAGACAGCCGCATAGATCGGGTTATAGACCTGCAATCGCCCCTGGTGCTTCACCACCAGCCCCGTCAACCGCAGTTGTAGTTGCTCCCGACTCTCATCCGCCGGGATGCCCCGATCGACTGCGCTCACGTCAGAGCCATCGGCCTTGAGAATCTGCTGATACAGCCCCAATAGCTGCCCCCGCAGCTTTTCATCACTGCGTAGCAGTCGATCGCGGATGGTTTTCAGATGGGGCGGCACATCCTGGGCTTCCCAGTTGGCGATAATGCGGGTCTGCACCAGTCGGGCCACCATTGCCTCCGGCGAGAGACTGCGATCGCCTTCCTGCACCACCAGCTTCAACAGCTTTTGGGCCAAAAAGGGTTGGCCCCCAGTCCACTGCAGCACCGCTTTGAGCACAGCAGGGGGGGCGGCCACCTGACCCACCAGCCCTTGCAATAGAGGCGTCGCCTCCTGCCCCTGAAACCCCTCCATCTCGACGGCATGGCCGATGTTAAAGGCCGAGCTGTGTTGACGGCGTATCAGGTCAAAGGGCGTCGCCACCCCCAAGAACGCAAAGGTGAGCCGCTTATATTTCGGGTCTTCGGCGCGACGTTCACTCAGCGATCGGATCAGCAAAAAGAAGCCATCGGTATCAAAGGAGAGGCTGAGCAGGTTATCGATCTCTTCCACAAAGATCACGACGGGCTGGCTGATCTCGGCCAATACCACCTGATCGATGAAGTCATTAAATCGCTCGACAGCCGAG
>JBJTUO010000294.1:0-3983 GCA_046080785.1 Leptolyngbyaceae cyanobacterium
ATAGCCCTTTTTCTGGTGTTGCAATTGGCCCAGTTAGTTTCCTACCGATTGCTACGCTGTAATAGCACGGCGATCGCTGTCAGTGGTTCCCGTGCGACGACTCGCATACCAGATGTAATGGTGTTGACAGAAGACTTGGCAATGGCCCTGGAGCAGGCCGAAAAATCAGTGATTACCTTTGATATGCCTTCACCTTCCCTGGTGATAGAAGTCGTCTCTCCCGGAAAAATCAATCAAGACCGGGACTACCGTTACAAGCGTTCAGAATATGCGACCCGATGTATCCCAGAATATTGGATTGTTGATCCAGGTGCAGCCCTGGTGAACGTACTGACCCTGGTGGATGGCCTTTATGAGGGCACAGGGTATGCCAATCAAGACTTGATTGTTTCGCCAACCTTTCCCACTCTGCAACTGACTGGCAACCAAATTTTTCGGGCAGGGCAATCAGCATAAATGCTCGTAGTGGTTTCTGCTATTCCGCTATACCGACGGAAGAGATGGATTGCTGCACCCAAGCCCGATCGCTGTCTGACAATGGAGGCTCTGGCACGGGTTGGGTGTAGTCAATCCGCAAATCGAAATTGCCCTGATCATAAACGGTGTGCAACAGTGGTTGTAAATCCACTATGAGCGGGTTGTCTTCCGGCTTTAAGGGCAGGAGAAAACTGGGAATAGGGTCGGGCAGATTAAAGCCATACAACGCTGCATAGGGGCGTTGGGCCGCATCACTCACCAGAATGCGATAATGCCACAGGCCCTTGACCCCTGACACTGGCATCGGCTGAAAGGCCCGCAGTAAATCAATTTCTACCAGGTGGGTCTGACTTTCAAAAATTGCCTGCCGTTTCTTCAGATAGCTGATGCGCCCATCCCCTCGTTTATTTTTAGGCGATAGCACCTCAATTACAGTGACAACTTCATGGGTTTTCACCGTCCGCACTTCTAAAAACCGCTCTTTCACTGCGATTGGCTCCAGTAATTGCACCCGTTGGGGTTGTAGCGCAGGCAATTCTACGGTGGCGAGGGTAGCCGTTGCAGCTTCACCCTGGCCCCTTGAGGCAAACACAATGGCATCTGGAATGCCGACCAGAACCCCCTCCGATTCATCTTCCAAGTAGGTCCGAGTTTCAATGGCAGCATAGTATTTGGGGCGGAGTCGCGCCCCCAGGTCATTGGCGATCGCCACAAACAGGCGATTATGCACCTCTCTCCAAATAAAAGCGTCTTCCAGATAAGGATCCATGCCCGGAAACGGCGAGAGCATCGCTGCAACTCCAAGTGGGTGGTGTCTTCAATATATCGTGACACTAGCATCCAGGGATTTGGCCCAGGGCAGCCTGAATCACCTCAGCCCCCGCGCCCGCCTGGCAAGAGCCCTCCGTCAAAATTTGTTTCCAGAGTCGGCTCCCAGGTTGGCCGGCAAATAATTGCAGCATGTGACGGCTGACTTTGTGGAGTTTGTAGCCCCGCTGCCTCCAGATATCAATGTAGGGCAGCATCGCTTCAGCGACCTGGTGACGGCTGCGGCTAATCGTTGCGGCACCAAACCACTCCCGATCAGCGCTAGCAAACTGGTAGGGGTTATCGTAGGCCGCCCGCCCAATCATGACCGCATCCACCCATTGCAGTTGGGTGTGGGCATCGGAGAGGCTGGTGAACCCCCCATTAATTTCGATCGTCAGATGGGGAAAGCCCTGCTTCAGACGGTACACGTCGCCGTAGCGCAGGGGGGGGATGTCTCGATTTTCCTTAGGGCTAAGCCCCTGTAACCAAGCTTTGCGGGCATGCACAATAAAGTGTTGACAGCCGGCCTCAGATACTTGCTGCACAAACGCCACCATGTCTTCATAGCGATCGCGGTCGTCCACTCCAATTCGATGCTTAACCGACACCGGTAAACGGGTTGCCTGGGTCATGGCGGCGACACAGGCTGCTACCCTGGCCGGATCGAGCATCAGACAGGCTCCAAAGTGGCCGTCCTGTACCCGACTGCTGGGGCACCCCACATTTAAGTTAATGCCGTCGTAGTTCATCGCTTCGGCAATTTGAGCACAGCGAGCCAGATCCGCAGGGTTATCTCCACCCACCTGCAATACCAAGGGTTTTTCTGCGGCAGAAAAGCCCAGTAAGCGCTCCCGATCGCCGTGGAGAATGGCTGCACTGGTCACCATCTCGGTATACAGCAGGGTGTAACGGGTAATTTGCCGCATAAAATAGCGGAAATGGCGATCGGTACGGTCCATCATGGGGGCTACACTGAGGGGAAAGGAATGCCCTCCCCAAGGCTCATCTAGTCGCTGCCCTACCCGCTCTAAATCATGCATGGTTTGACGGTTGCCATTGTTTCCAGTGTCGTTTGCAAATCTGCTGTCAAATCTGTAATGGCTTGTTTGGCATGGCGTCGCCCACCACTATAGGCTGGCCAGCGATCGCTGACGGAGATAGGTGCTCCCACGGTAATTTCTGCCCGCTGGTTACCCAAGCTGGGCCGAGTAGCGGGGCTATCTCCTTTAATCTGGGCCACCGTATCCCACATCAGTAGCGCTGTTTCAGCAAACCGTTCTGCCGAGGGTTTCTCCCGCACATAGTTGCCGGTCACCGCCACAAAACTTTCTACCAGACGCATGTGCCAGATACGCAGGTCTGCTTCTTCCGCGACCCGATCGGCCAAGCCCCGCTCCATTGGGGAAAGATGGTTGAGGTTGAGGTCGTCCCGATAAATCTGATCCCAAGCGGCCTGTTCTAACCGACGACAGCGATCGATGACAGAACCTTTGGCTTGCAGACTAAAATAATCTTCCGCCACCTTCAGCGCCACATTTAGCAGGGCATTGAGACGAGTACTGAATGCATCATTGGGGTTGGACTCTCCTGTTAAATCGGAGGGTGGAGGAAGGGCTTGATAATAAAAGCGGGTATAAAAATCTTCCATTGTTGATAACAGATGCTCACCCAGACGAAATAACCGCTGATACAGGGTCGTTTCATCCAGAGAGTCACTGCCTGGGTCTGGAGTATCGATTAAGCCGGTATCCAGTTCTAGATCGGTTAAAAGCTTGGCAATTGCCGACCAGGGCGGGTCAATGTAGGTGTAACGAATCCCAATGGGCAAAATCAACACCTTTTCGCTGCGCCCAGCTTTGATCAGGTCTTCTACACACCAAAAGGCTAACTGGCTCACCCCAGGCTCCAGGGGGCTGACAATTTCGTTATGACCATTGGTGGCCCCTTCTGGGGCGGCGGTGAGTGGGTAGGGCC
Organism: Leptolyngbyaceae cyanobacterium; assembly: GCA_046080785.1. GTDB lineage: Bacteria > Cyanobacteriota > Cyanobacteriia > Leptolyngbyales > Leptolyngbyaceae > JBJTUO01. Next base: position 3,262 of record JBJTUO010000294.1, read on the forward strand.
CGTCCACAAATAAGGCCCTGGCCGATCGCAGGCCAGCCCGATCCACCTTGCCCCGCTGAATTGGGGTGCCCCCCAAGTGAGAAAACACCCACCCCATATAGGCCCCCGCCCAGAGTGGAATGCCCCGATCGTACATAAAGTGACTGTGGAGCGGTCGGGTCAGCTTAACCCCCAGGGCCTTGGCCGTCTTTGGCACCAGGCGGGCCAGCAGGTAGGCTAGTGCCAGTGGGTCTTCCGTCGTGGGATGGCGAAAGGCCAGCAGCAGGCGAATCTTACCCTCCTGAAATTGCTTGAACAAGTCAACCAGTTGCTCAACATGATGAGCCTCCACTTGACGAATATCGGTTTGCAGCCGCATTACCAGGGGCAGCAGGGTCTGGAAGGTGCGAACAACGGTAAGACTAAGTTTGGGTGGAATGAACTCAAGCGGCGGTTGGGCTTGCTGAATCGAACTGGGCACGGATTGGCTCCTGGTTACAGATCCAATGAATGGAGGAAGGGCAATTATTCTCTTTATCATAGGGCTTTCGGCATCATAGGGCTTTCGGCTATGGCCGTCTCTGGGCTGACCCGTTGCTGTGCCAGAAACAAGGGGGACGGCGACAGCCGGGGGTTAGGTCGCTCAACGCTAGTGAATACAACCCCTTTACTCCCCCTTTTTAGGGGGACGGCGAGAGCCGGGGGTTTGGTCGGTCAACGCTAGTAAATTCAACCCCGTACGT
>JBJTUO010000295.1:0-35079 GCA_046080785.1 Leptolyngbyaceae cyanobacterium
TGAAGCCGCCAACCGGAATGCCTGCAACCATCAGAACCAGCATAATCCGGGAATGTCTAAACCCAAGAGTACAAGACTCATTCAATTGGGCGGAGTTGCGCTAGTCGGATAGCTGCAAGGTGATGCCGCATCAAACTAAAAGTTAATACTCTGCGGTGGGTCATCACGCGGAGTCTAAACAACGCATAGGGAGGCGATGGGGTTGCCCAGCCTGTGAACTGTGTAGCCGAAAGCTTGGAAGCCCACGCTGTATTGCTTGCAATCAACGTCGGGTAGGCAAGCTAGTAGGATATGTCACGGCAGGTTAACTTGTTTTCGGGTCAAAACGCAAAATGGGACGTTTTATTGGGGCAGAATTCAGAAGCCAGGAGACAGAAGTCAGAATCTAGAATCCAGAATCCAGAATTTAGTAACTTGCCTGACTCCTCCTCTCCTGACTCCTTGCTCTCCTGCTTTCTTTCAATTTGACCAAAGCTATGACCAACAAAAAGCCCTGGACAATAATCTGCCAGGGCAAGGGAAACGCGAGGAGCTATACCGTTTCTTATAAGGGTATTGATCAGGGGATTGAAACAACGTATTCAAGTAGCTTGGTGTCAGGAGGCTTTGCCTTCCACACTTTGCCTTTCACACTTTCAAATTTAGCTGGTAAATCAAAATTAATCGATGCAACAGCATCAACCTTCACCAGAGCTTTAAAATCCGCGAGGCAAAGTAAAAATAAAAATAAGCTGCCGACTAGATTGGAAGACTGGCTGGCCCAACAGCCTCAATGGCAGCTTCCAGGGCGATCGCCACATGGGTCCAGTGGGTGCCACCCTGACAAAAAACGATATAGGGCTCTCGTAAAGGCCCATCGGCAGAAAATTCAGAAGTGCTGCCATCAATAAACGTGCCCCCGGCCATGACCAGTTGACTCTCATACCCCGGCATGGGCGCTGGCACAGGTTCCAGATAGGATCCGATCGGGGAGTGTTGCTGAATTGCCCGACAAAAGGCAATCACTTTTTCGGGTGAACCTAATCGGATCGCCTGAATTACATCCCGACGGGGGGACATGGGCAGTGGCTTTACCGGATAGCCCAGGCGGTCAAATATGCTGGCAGTCAGATGATTGCCTTTAAGCGCTTCTCCCACCATCTGGGGGGCCAGAAACAACCCCTGAAACAGGAGTCGGTTTTGGTCAAAACTGGCCCCCCCCGAACTGCCAATACCGGGAGCCGTTAGCCGGCAGGTGGCCGCTTCTACCAGATCTGCACGACCGGCCACGTAGCCTCCTGCAGCGACGATCGTGCCACCGGGATTTTTAATCAAGGAACCAGCCATTAAATCAGCCCCTACTGCTGTTGGTTCCTGGGTTTCGACAAACTCTCCATAGCAGTTGTCTACAAAGCAAATGGTGTTGGGGTTTTGTTGCTTTACCAGTTCAACAATTTTTCCAATCTCCTCAATCGAGAGGCTAGCCCGCCAGGAATAGCCGCACGATCGCTGAATCAGCACCATGCGCGTTGCGGGTCTAACGGCAGACTGGAGAGCAAACCAGTCGATCGTGCCTGCTGGGGTTAGGTTGATCTGCCGATAGCGGATAGCAAAGTCAGCCAGAGAGCCCTGCCCCTCTCCCCGCAGCCCAATCACCTCCTCCAGGGTGTCGTAGGGGGCACCAGCCACAGCTAATAGCTCATCCCCCGGTCGTAAATTGCCAAACAGGGCGCAGGCGATCGCATGGGTACCTGAAACAAACTGCACCCTGACGGCGGCAGCTTCTGCTTGCATCACCCGGGCAAACACCTGATCCATCAGGTCTCGACCCAGATCATCGTGGCCATAACCGCTGACACTGGCAAAATGATGGGGCCCAACACGGAAATCTCGAAAAGCGGTCAAAACTCGTTTCAGATTTTCCTTGACCTGAGCGTCAATACCAGAAAAAATCTGGGATAGTGTCTGTTCTGCTGCTGCTATCAATTCAACCTGATCCATATCTCCCTTAGAGGACGTAGGTCTCTGGTATGCTGCATGACTCTTGCGATCTGTTACTGCCGTCAGGCAGAAATAAATCGTTAGAATAGTCGAGGTCTATTCTCGCGCAGATTAGGCACCACCATCCACAGTGAGATACCGAATGACTGTTGCAACTTCAACGAATAAATTGCGTTTTGACTGGCCTGTTATCATCTACATGGCGATTGTCCATGCGGGGGCGCTGCTCGTCTTCCTACCTGGCACATTTAGTTGGTCAGCAGTGGGGCTGATGCTCTTTTTACACTGGGTAACGGGCGGCCTAGGCATTACTTTAGGGTTTCATCGATTGCTGACCCATCGCAGCTTTCAGGTTCCCAAGCTCCTGGAGTATTTCCTGGCATTTTGCGGTACCCTGGCCTGTCAGGGGGGGGTACTTGACTGGGTCGGAATGCACCGGCTGCACCATTTATACTCAGACCAGGGTGCCGATCCCCATGACTCCAATCGCGGCTTCTGGTGGAGTCACATGGGATGGATGCTGTATGAACTTCCGGCCCGGGCCCAACTCTCCCGCTTTACTCGTGACCTTGCCGAGGATCGGGTCTATCAGTTCTTAGATGCAGCTTTTATCCCAATTCAGGTTGGCTTAGGGGTGCTGCTTTATTTCTTGGGTGGTTGGCCATTTGTGGTGTGGGGCATTTTTGTGCGGTTGGTGGCAGTCTTTCATTGCACCTGGTTGGTTAATAGTGCCACCCACTTGTTTGGGTACCGCACCTACGAGTCAAGCGATCGCTCGACCAACTGCTGGTGGGTTGCCCTGCTGACCTATGGCGAGGGCTGGCACAACAATCACCATGCGTTTCAGCATTCAGCTCGCCATGGCCTGCAATGGTGGGAAATTGATCTGACCTGGATGACGATCCGTTTGCTACAAGCCCTGGGGCTAGCAACAAAGATCAAACTGGTTGAAAAAGAATCTTAGTTGGTTAGCAAGGGGGTGTGGCAGTTGCCCTACCTCGTTCAATTTTGCCCCATCCCTTGCACAACCTGCTTTACCGTTGTTAGGGTTTCCATGCTAATCAAGCCCCGGCGGTGACCCTTTTGATTCGACATACCTAAAAACACAGAATCTCCTCTTTGCGGGTTGCGGGAAAATCGAGGAGAGGCATTGATGTAAGTGGAAGCACTTGTAACCCCCAGGGCAAACTGTCGGCTCTCTTGGTAAGACTCTGTTACCAGACAGTCGGCATGGCCACTGCTGTGATGATTCATCCATGAAATCGCAGCTTCCAGATTATCCACCACCTTAAAGCTGACAACTCTGGCTAGATAGGGTTGTCGCCATTCATTGGGTTCAGCCAGATTTAATTCTGGAAACTCTGTCACCAACTCCTCGTCGCCCCGCAGTTCAAAGCCCTTTTCCCGTAAGCTGTTCCATAGAATCATGAGAGAAGACGGGTTTTGGTTGCGATGGATCAATACTTTTTCAATCGCGTTCACCGGGTCTGGCTCACTCTGATGACTATCAATAATCATCCAGCGTACCGCCTCCAGACTGCCAGAGGGTGACCAGTAGAGGTAGCAGTTTCCCATAGCAGTCTTCAAGACTGGGGCAGTTGCCAGACGCACGATCTGCTGCACTAGACTGGGGCGTCCGTAGGGAATGACCAGGTTGATGTACAGATCCTGGGTGACTAAATCTCGCACCTGGCTACCTTGATCGGAGGAGAGCATTTGAAAGCAGTGGGGCGGTAACTCCGTCTGAGCAATTGCGGCATGTAAGGCTTGCGCCATCATAAAGTTAGAATTGCTCGCCTCACTTCCTCCTTTCAGAATTAAGCTATTGCCAGTCTTGATGCATAACCCGGCAGCAATTGCACTTAACTCAGGAAAGGCTTCATAGATCAGGGAAATGACCCCCAGGGGCATGAGTTGAGAGTAGGTCTGGTAATGAGCGACTGGATAGGCGGCTGTAATCACCCGACCGAGCGGATCTGGCAATTCACTCAACTGCTGCAAAATTTGAATCGTGGTTTGAAGCCGTTCTGGCGTGAGTTTTAACCATTCCAAAATCAACTCAGGGACGGCCATTTCTCGACTGGCTTCTAGATCTAATGTATTGGCTTCCAAGATATCATTTTGATACGCTTTCAGCGATCGGGCCATGGCCTGTACAGCCTGACTCCGCTCCTGGCTGCGAGTCGCTGCCAGCTTAACCGAAGCTTGATAAGCGGCATAGGCCACTGTTACTGGATCGGTTCCTAAATGAAATTCCTGATCTGTCATGGTGCTAACGCCTGTAGGTCAGCAACACCATTAATGCTGGAAGCACCGCCAGGAGGAGCGCTACGATCGCCCACCAAAATATCCCTGAACTGGGGGGCGAATTGAGCGCCAGTGGTAGCCAGATACTTAATAAAACCAGGGTAATCCCCAAAGCAACCGGTAGGTAGCTGTCTCCCAATCCAGACTTTATGACATTCCATTGGTGGCCATTCCAGCGCCATGCCCGCTTGTAGGGGTAAGTGGTTGAGAGTTGCTCCAATACATGGCCACCTTCGTTGACAACAAAAATCTGTTGACAGCGATCGCAGCCAAAAGCCTCTGTGAGGGTAATGGGTTTTAAGCGCCCTTGCCGCCGACAGGGGCAGGGATAATCTTGGGTTAAATCGATTTTATGAGCTTTCTGGTTTTGCACAAGTAGCAGTCAATCGAGATTTTAATCGGTGAATACTGAATTAAAGGATATCAACTGTAAACGCAATCAAGGGATGGGAGCACTCAGCCGAAAGTAGGGCGGGAAGGCTGATAACGTAGCTTTTTACCTCAGAGATGCCTACAGAAAATCTTAGCATCCGTGCCCAGGGTTAGTGCCAGACCGTTTGATCGATCTTTGGTCGAATCTTAACAAAGGCGGGGCTCACACGAGACCCCCAACCTGCACTAAAGTAAAAGAATGTAACTAATCCTCAGGAATCGTTTCGAGATTATGCGCGTAATTTTGATGACGGGCAAAGGCGGCGTTGGTAAAACCTCTGTTGCAGCTGCCACTGGCCTCCGCTGTGCAGAATTGGGCTATAAAACCCTCGTCCTGAGTACAGACCCGGCTCACTCTTTAGCCGACAGTTTTGACATGGAATTGGGCCACGCCCCTCGCTTAGTGCGTCCCAATCTCTGGGGGGCTGAGTTAGATGCCCTGATGGAGCTGGAAGGAAATTGGGGGGCGGTTAAACGCTACATTACTCAAGTTTTACAGGCCCGCGGTTTGGATGGTGTCCAGGCAGAAGAACTGGCTATTCTTCCTGGCATGGACGAGATCTTTGGGTTGGTGCGCATGAAACGGCACTACGACGAAGGAGAGTTTGACGTTTTGATTATTGACTCTGCTCCAACGGGGACGGCTCTGCGGTTGCTGAGCCTGCCAGAAGTGGGGGGCTGGTATATGCGGCGCTTTTACAAACCACTGCAGGGGTTATCTATGGCGTTGCGGCCCTTAGTTGAGCCATTGTTTAAGCCGATCGCGGGGTTTTCTCTGCCAGATAAAGAGGTGATGGATGCCCCCTACGAGTTTTATGAACAAATCGAAGCCCTGGAGAAGGTGTTGACTGATAATACCCAAACTTCTGTGCGGCTGGTTATGAACCCGGAAAAGATGGTGATTAAGGAGTCTTTACGGGCTCACGCCTATCTGAGTTTGTATAATGTGGCAACCGATCTGGTTGTGGCAAACCGGATTATTCCCGACGCTGTGACAGATCCTTTCTTTCAGCGCTGGAAGGCCCTGCAACAGGAACATAAACAGGAGATTTATGACAATTTTTCGCCCTTACCTGTTAAAGAAGTGCCCCTTTATGCTGAGGAGATGTGTGGGCTGGAGGCCCTTGATCGGTTAAAGCATACCCTCTATCCCAATGAAGAAGACCCGACCCATGTCTATTACCAGGAGACCACCCTGCGTATGGTTCAAGAGCAGCAGCATTATAGTCTGGAGCTCTATCTACCAGGCATCGCCAAAAGCCAGATTGAGTTGAGCAAAACCGGGGATGAACTTAATATCCGCATTGGCAACCATCGCCGTAATCTGGTTTTGCCCCAGTCCTTGGCTGCTTTACAGCCAACCGGTGCTAGGATGGAGGATGATTACCTGAAAATTCGGTTTGCGGACGAAACGCAAGCCTAATCTTCTTATTTTACTTCTTTTTCTTCCAAAGGGGATAATTTGCCTGACTGTGTGCGAGTGTGGCGTCAGGAGGTTTTCTTCTCTGCTTTTGACCGAAAAATAGGGGAGTGTGAGGGGTGAGGCGCAAGCCCCTACGCTTTAGATATGGGGTTAGTCTCACCTGATGCCTCTTTGCTGAATGGGTTTAGTGGCCCCTAGCTAAATCTGCGTAAATGGCAATTTTGATACCCAACCCAATCAGCAAGACTGCTTCGGTGACAGACAGCACAACAACGAGGGGAGAGTGATCAGGCGTTAGCAGCCAGAAAACCAGCAATGCGGTCAGGCCCGAAAAAACGAAGGCGATCAGATCAACAAAGAGCTGCAGGTACTTGCGACTGATACGGCGTGGGTCGATGCGGTGAGCGGTTTCCCAACCAAACAAATATTTACCGTCAGCAGAGCCACCAATCAAGGCCGAGATTCTGGCTTCCAGGTTGTGACGAATATAACGGCCGATCGCTGAAATCTTTTCGTCATTTACCACATAAGTCCAGCCCATGACGATGCACACCCAGGGAATGACCAGAAATGCATTTGTCCCGTTTTTATTGCTCAGGGCTAAGGATGCGATCGCTCCAAATAGGCCTAAGGTTACATAAAGCAGATTGTCACGAAACCCAATCCGGTTAGATTGTTCCGCCTTCACAATGCGGTATTCTTCCAATAAAACTTTTAAGGTTTGCTCGTTCCGATCCATTATCTTAAGTTGGGGTGACACTACAGGTTTATGCTGCATTTTTTGGACAGTGGAACTGAAACTGTTTGCCGACTATGCGCGTAAGATTATCAGCCCCCGTTCTGTGTTGTATACCCTTGGCACTACGGCAAATACACTTTCTGGTAATGACTCTATCACAGGGGCTGGAGGAGTTGATACTAAAAATGCAATATTAAGTGGGGTCGCGCCATTACATTACGGTCGCTGTCGGTGTCAATGAGGGCACTGGTTTTCTATCTTCAGGCATTTTTAATAGATAGGGCGGTACTATTTCCATCGGTAATGGCAACAACAACTCTATCACTTGAACAGGTGGTTATTACAACGGTATTTACAACCGGGGTGATTTAACGATTGGAAATGGTAACAACAACTTTATTGTTGGAACAGGAATTAGTGATGGAGCCTATGGTATTTATAACCAGGCGCTTCCCCCGGATACCGGTAGCACCGCGAATATCACGATAAGAAACGGAAATAACGCCTGTATCACTGGGGTGTCGAAAGGGAATAATGGTGTCGGTATTGTCAATGACCCTGGTTGTATCATCAAATTGGGAGATGGCAATAATGACTCGATTACTGGAATGGCAAAAGGAAGTGGAGGCATTGGCATTGTCAATGTTGGCGACATCATCTTGGGGAAGGGGTCAGGCAGTATCACTGGGACTGGAGACAGCGTCGGTATTCTAAACCTTGGTACCATCAATACAGGCGCTGGCAATGATCAAGTTGTTGCCAATGGTGGTTTTGGTGGTAATGGCTGTGACCTTCACTGAAGCCGGTACTGGTGTTACCATGAGCACAAATGGGTTTGAGATGCTCTTGGCTGGAAAAGCTTATAACTTCGCCAGCTTGACTAGCGGTCAGACCATTACGGTTCCGTAAACCAGCGGGCTTTGTCCTTTTGTGAACGAATCAGACCAAAAGTGATCAGACCCAAAACCAGGTTGGCATTATCTAGTGGTAACGGGATGAAAGAAGAATTACGAGAATTGGGGGTCGATCTGCAGCAAGTTTGAGCGGGTTACCCGCTATGCTGGTTAAAGATTGGCTTTAGGCCAGCACATCAGGAATGCAGGAATCAATCAGTGGATTATGATGTAATTGTGTGTGGTGCAGGCCCCGCCGGATCAATGGCTGCCCTAACCGCAGCCCAGGCCGGTTTGAAAGTTGCCTTGTTAGAAAAGCGTTGCTTACCCAGGCACAAGCCCTGTGGTGGCGGTACCCCAATGGTAATGCAACAGTTTCTCCGGGATCTGGCACCCGCTGCCTTTGTTGAGTCAGATGTCACCCAGATGCGCCACACCTGGAACTTTAGTGACCCCTACCTGGCCGAAATTAATCCAGAGGGGGCCGCTCGCAGATACTCTATCTGGATGATGCAGCGCCCCATTTTTGATAACACGTTGGCGCAACAGGCTGCCAAGGCGGGTGCTGACCTCAAGGATGGAGTTGCAGTTCGCTCCCTCGAAGTTCAGGACAATGGAGTGCGGGTTGTCGCCCAACGGGTTAAAGCAGAGGGCGATACCAGTGCCGCCGAATTTACCCTCAACGCCTCCTACTTAATCGGGGCCGATGGGGCTAATGGCATCACAGCCCAAGCTGTCAACCTTTGCCAACAACGGACGATCGCGATCGCACTAGAAATTGAACATCCCCACACCTGGGGGCAGGGGCATGCTGACTTGCGTCCCGACGTGCTGCACCTGGACTATGGCACCGTACCCAGGGGCTATGCCTGGGTCTTTCCGAAAGGCGATCACTTGAATATTGGAGCAGGCTTGTTTCGTCCTAAAACTGGTGACAGTCGCAGCAGTCGCTCGATTCGAGTAGAGTTGCAGCAGGCGATCTTCAACTACATGGACGCGGTTGGGCTGGAATACCAACCGCAACAAATCAAGTTTTATGGTCATCCTCTCCCCCTCTGGAATGGCCGTCAACAAAGGCATAGCGTTGATGGGCGCGTCCTTCTGGCTGGAGATGCGGCTGGGTTGATTAATCCGCTGTTTGGGGACGGCATTTTGCACGCCGTCAAGAGCGGTATGATTGCAGCCAATTGTGTGATCGAAGGCATTCCCCATCTTTACAGCGATCGCATCCATGCAGAATTTGCGGCCAACTTTGATGCCGCTCTGTTCCTTGCCAAATTCTTCTACCGCTTTCCCAAAAGTTGCTATCAATACGGCGTCAAAAATCCCAGGGCTACCCGCATCGCTACCCAATTATTGGCTGGTGAGCTTTCCTTCACCGACCTAGCTGGTCGGGCCATGCGGCGCATTGTCAGCCGCAGTGTGAAAGATCGATTACACCTCCCCAGTTGGGGCTAATTGCTTACACTGGATCTATGCAGTCTGGTATTGCACCCCTACCCACAGAAGTTGTGCATCTGATTGCCGCTGGCGAAGTGATTGACTCCCTAGCAGCGGCGGTGCGTGAGTTGGTGGAAAATGCCCTGGATGCGGGTGCCACCCGCCTAGTTATCTGTGTCTGGCCAGACTACTGGCGTCTGCGGGTAACAGACAATGGGAATGGCATGACCTTAGAAGATTTACAGCGGGCGGCCACTCCCCATAGCACCAGCAAAATTCGCAACTGCCAAGACCTAACTCACATTCAAAGCTTAGGGTTTCGCGGTGAAGCCTTACATAGTCTGGCCCAACTGAGCCGATTAGAAATTTTCAGTCGATCGCAGCAGACAGAAACTGGGTGGCGTATCGCGTATACTCCCCAGGGGCAACCCCTGCAAATAGAGCCTGCCGCCCTTGCACCGGGAACTGTGGTTACCGTAGATCAGCTATTTGGTAATTGGCCAGCCCGCCGCCAGGCCCTACCGGCTCCAGCCCAACAGTTACGGGCACTCCAGACCACGATTCAACAAGTTGCCCTCTGTCATCCCAGCGTAACCTGGCAGGTCGTTCTCAACGACCGGGAGTGGTTTACCCTTTCCTCCGGAGAAACAACGCGCCAGATGCTGCCTCAAATGCTGCGAGAGGTACACGAAACCGATTTACAGGAATACACTGCGAACCCGATTCATCCCTCAGACCCAGCCCTGCCAGCCTCCCTTTATCTTCTGCTGGGTCTGCCCGATCGGTGTCACCGTCGCCGCCCCGATTGGGTACGCATCGCGTTGAATGGCCGCAGAGTGCACCTGCCAGAACTGGAGCAAACCCTGATCAGTAGCCTACGCCGCACCCTACCCCGCGATCGCTTTCCTGTTTGTTTCCTGCATTTGCATCTGCCACCGGGTGCCGTCGACTGGAACCGCCACCCAGCCAAAACAGAGGTTTACCTGCACCACCTGGACTATTGGCGAGAGCAGGTGGCCCAGGCGATCGACCAGACGCTCCAGTTCAATCCTGCTACCTTACCGGAAACCTACCACTCTCAACAATTGTCTACCCTGCTCAAAACTGCAGAAGCAGAACACCGCTATGGCTTTTCCCAAGATCATCGATCGCCCCCGAATGCTGAGGATTGGGCCTTACCAGACTCTGCTGTCAACCTACAAGCGATCGCCCAGGTTCACCATACCTACATTCTGGCTGAGCATCCTGCTGGTATCTGGCTGGTGGAGCAACACATCGCCCATGAACGGGTGATCTATGAACAACTCTGCGATCGCTGGCAACTGGTAACCCTCCTCTCCCCCATTATTCTCAACAACCTCACCTCCACCCAGGTAGAACAACTGCAGCGCATTGGCATTGACATTGCCCCCTTTGGTGTCCAGACCTGGATGATTCGGACTGCCCCTGAACCCTTAGCTCAGCGATCAGACTGCTCAGATGCTCTGTTAGAACTGAGTCAGGGAGGTAATCTCCAGACAGCCCAGGTTGCCACCGCCTGTCGCAGTGCAGTGCGGAATGGGACTCCCCTGTCGCTCCAGGAGATGCAAACCCTACTGAATCAGTGGCAACGCACTCGTAACCCCCGTACCTGTCCCCATGGTCGCCCCATTTATCTATCCCTAGAAGAGTCTGCCCTATCGCGTTTCTTCCGACGTCACTGGGTGATTGGCAAAAGTCACGGAATTTAAAGGTGACCTACAAGATCCTATATTTTATTGACTAAATTCTGACTCCTGCCCCCCATAAGATGTCCCATTTTGCGTTTTTACAGAGATTGATGGTTAAACCTATTTTGTTGTTAATTAACCTTCGTTCCAAACAAGGGCTTTTGCGGTTTGGGGAAGCCGTTGCCAGTTTTAATGATCTGGGAATTCAGTACATCATCGGTCAGGTCAGAGAAGCCGAAGATTTTACCCGTTGCATTCAGCGCTATCAAGATCGGGTTTCTGCGGTGGTCATCGGCGGGGGTGATGGAACGCTAAATGTTGCAGTAGATGCCCTGGTTGAAACGGGGCTCCCCTTAGGCATTTTGCCCCTGGGAACTGCCAATGATCTGGCTCGCACCCTCAATTTACCCCAGACACTGCCAGAAGCCTGTCAAGTGATTGCTCAGGAACACCGACAGCGGATCGATTTGGGGCGGGTTAATGGCAAATACTTTTTTAACGTTGCCAGTTGTGGGCTGAGTATCAAAATCACCCAGGAACTGTCGGGCAAACTGAAGCAGCGATGGGGCGTTTTGGCCTATGCGATCGCGGCGATACGAACCATCGCAACAGCCCGTCGTTTTACCGCTGTGATTCAGGTAGACGATGGTGTAGCAATGACCAGGAGATCGTTGCAAATTGCTGTCGGTAATGGACGTTACTACGGCGGCGGGTTAACCATTGTTGAGGATGCTGCGATTGATGACCAACGGTTGGATTTATATAGCCTGGAAATTCCCCATTGGTGGCATATTTTCTTTTTACTACCCGCCTTGAAAACAGGCCGCTTCAATGATCGCATTGGCATTTCACGCTGGGAAGGCAAACAAATCAAAGTTTGGACCCGCACTCCCAAACGGGTGAATACTGATGGAGAAATTACCACCAAGACACCTGCCCTGTTCGAGCTTATCCCCAACGCCTTGGAGGTGTTTGTTTTGCCTTGAAGCAGGTTCCTTGGGTTCTCCTGAATTCTGTCGTAGCAAGGGTGAGTATCGAAAAGACGTCACAAGCTTTATCAGCTATTAACCTTCATTGGGGTATCCGCTTAAAGCGGGACAAATTAGATGACACAAAAAGGAACGCAGTTCCTTTTTGTCCCGCCTTGCGGTGGTAGCCCCTTGATCGGATATTAGTGATAATAGGAATGGAGAATTCTTTACAGTCAAAGTATTAGATGGACAGCAAAGACTTAGCACACTACATTGAGCAAACCCAAGGGTTGACCAAGCCCTGGCTCCTGGCCCAGGTGCGTTTGAAAAAACTACAAGAACAACGCCATTTAATGACTGATCAAGAATATCTGGCAGCGATCGCTGATGTGCATCAGGATGTAATGAACCTGGGCGAATGGTGGGTTGGCATTGAAGATGAGGTGTTTGGATAAATGGTCACACGCAAACGAAAGGCAGATCCAGTCGAGCCGGAACCACCAGAAACTGAACCGCAATATTTTAACCGGGAACTGAGTTGGTTACAGTTTAACTACCGGGTCTTACATGAAGCGCTCGATGGTCGCACCCCCTTGCTGGAACGATTGAAGTTTAGCGCCATCTTTAGCTCCAATCTGGATGAATTTTTTATGGTGCGGGTGTCTGGTCTAAAGGAGCAAGTCGCAGCGGATGTCACCCGGCGCAGTCCGGATGGCCTGACGCCGCGAGAGCAGTTAGAAGCCATCAATCAGCGGCTAAGACCGCTCGTGGTTAAACAACATCTTCAGTTTGAGCAAGAACTGCGCCCTCTGTTGGCCCAACAAGGCATCCATATCCTCAACTACATTGATCTCAATCAAGAACAGCGATTTTACCTGCACCAATATTTTGAAGAGCGGGTTTTTCCTGTTTTAACCCCCTTGGCCGTAGATCCGGGCCATCCCTTTCCTCGCATGTCTAACCTGAGTTTAAACCTGGCGGTAGGGGTCAAAGATCCGCAAACCAATGAAACTCGATTTGCCCGGGTAAAGGTACCGAGTATCCTGCCACGCTTCATTTGTTTTCCTAAGGAATTACGCACCGATGGAGATCAACCCAGCACCTGGGCGGGTGTATCACTGGAGCAGGTCATTGCCCACAACCTGCAGGCGCTGTTTCCCGGCATGCACATTCAGGAATATTACCTGTTTCGGATTACGCGGGATGCGGATTTTGAAGTGCAGGAAGATGAAGCAGATGATCTGCTGCTGGCGATCGAGGAGGAACTGCGCAAGCGCCGGCTGGGAGGCAGTGTGGTGCGGCTGGAACTGCAAACCGGAACTCCCGGCTTTGTGCGGGAAACGCTAATGAGTGAATTGGAGCTACAGGAAGAAGACGTATACGAAATTGAAGGGCTTTTGAACTTGAAGGATTTAATGGGCTTCCTTTCCCTGCCCATGCCAGAGCTGAAAGACCTCCCCTGGACGCCAGTGGTGCCTCCCCGGTTAAAACGGGTGGTGGACTACAATCCAGAAAACGGCTTTTGGCGCCCCGAAGAAGGGGAAGACTTTTTTTCCATCCTGCGGCAACGGGATCTGATGGTACACCATCCCTACGAATCTTTTTCTGCCTCGGTGCAACAGTTCATCACCCATGCGGCCTCTGACCCGGATGTACTGGCAATTAAAATGACTCTGTATCGTACCTCAGGAGACTCTCCCATTGTCAAAGCCCTGGTGCAAGCAGCGGAAAATGGCAAGCAAGTGGTTGCCCTGGTGGAACTGAAGGCCCGCTTTGACGAAGAGAACAACATTAACTGGGCCCGTACGCTAGAAGAGTCTGGAGTGCATGTGGTCTATGGCCTGGTGGGGCTAAAAACCCACACGAAAACAGTGCTGGTGGTGCGCCAAGAAGGGGAAAACATTCGGCGCTATGTTCATATTGGCACCGGCAACTATAACCCCAAAACCGCCCGCCTTTATACTGATCTGGGCCTGCTCAGTTGTCGGCAAGATCTGGGGGCCGATTTAACGGATCTGTTTAATTTTTTGACTGGCTACTCCCGGCAGCAGTCTTACCGCAAGTTACTGGTGGCCCCGGTGAATATGCGCGATCGCATGTTGACGCTGATTCAGCGGGAAATTGGCCATGCAGAAGCGGGTCAGCCCGGACGCATCATTGCCAAGATGAATTCCCTGGTTGACCCTACTATTATTCAGGCACTCTACCGGGCCTCTCAGTCTGGGGTACAGATTGACCTGATTATTCGGGGGATTTGTTGCCTGCGGCCAGGGGTACCTGAGTTGAGTGAAAACATTCGGGTGATCAGTATTATCGGGCGCTACTTGGAGCATTCCCGCATCTTTTATTTCCACAATAATGGTGATGAAGAAATCTTCATTGGTAGTGCCGACTGGATGCCCCGCAACCTTGATCGACGGGTAGAAGCGGTGGTTCCGATTGAGGATCCAGACATTGCCAAAGACTTGCAAGAAATTTTGGGGATTCTACTGGCAGATAACCGTCAGGCCTGGGAGTTACAAGCCGATGGCAATTATACTCAGCGCCAACCGCCGGAAGGGAGCTCTGGTCAAAGCGCCCAGCATGCCTTTATGGAAATGGTTCAACAGGTTGTAGGTTAACTCTATGTCAAACCACGCGATTTTGTCGAATGCACTCAGCATACCAGTGGTAGCTAGCTTTAGGAATGCGTTTTTGGTTGTCAAAGTTTACATAGATCAAGCCAAACCGGCGATCGTAGCCCCAGGCCCACTCAAAGTTATCCATTAAACTCCAGAGAAAGTAGCCCTTGAGGGGGTAGCCCTCAGCCACGGCTCGATGGGCAGCTTGCAAATATTGGCGTAAATAAAAAATCCGTTCCAGGTCTATTACGTCTTGCTGGCGATTGATGCTATCCACAGCAGCGCAGCCATTTTCTGTAATGAATACCGGTAAATCGGGACGCTTTAACGTGTCACGCAGATGGCGCACACTCCAGTAGATGGCTTGGGGCACAACCCAGAGCCAGGGCATATTGAGCCGGGGGTAATGGTCTGAAGCCTGCAAACATTCGTAGCCCTGACGATCTCCCGTCGCCCTGACATGAGTGCCCGTGTAGATATTCAGCCCGATCGCATCAATCGGTTGATGAATGGTGGCTAAGTCCCCCTCTTGAATCTCGGGTGCTTCCCATCCCAGCGCGTCTAACAACGCAGGACTGTAAGCCCCCGTTAACGCCGGAAAGATAATACCCCCATTAGAGCCAGCGGTGTGGAATGCCTGACAGGCCGCATCAATGTGTTCGGCAGATTCAGCAATGGGCACCGTAATGGTGGGATTGTCCACCAGCCAAATTTGGCTAGGTTGGGGAGATGCCGCCCGAATCGCCTGACAGGCCAGGCCATGGGCCAGTAAGGCATGGTGGGAAGTTTGCCAGACAGCCCGTGGTCGCCAAACCCTCGTTCCAGGAGCATGGGGCGGTATGACAGCGACGCCGTAACCCAGATGGGTGAAGCAAGAAATTTCATTTATCGTGATCCAGTGCTGGATGCGATCGCCCAAATGCCGGACTACGACGCTGGCATAGTCAGCAAAATCCTGGGCCATTTCTCGACTCCGCCAGGAACCGTAGCGGTTTTCCAGGGCTTGCGGGCTATCCCAATGAAATAGCGTGGCATGGGGGGTAATTCCATGTTCCAGCAAACAATCTACCAGCCGTTGATAAAAATCAATTCCGGCTTGATTAACTGCACCGCGGCCCTCCGGCACAATCCGAGGCCAGGCAATGCTAAAGCGATAATGTTTGGTTCCCAGAGCCGCTATCAATTGGACATCTTCTGCATAGCGGTGGTAATGATCACAAGCGATCGCCCCTGTGTCTCCATTCAGCGTTCTGCCGGGTGTGGCACTAAAGGTATCCCAAACACTGGGGCGGCGTCCATCTTCAGTTACAGCTCCTTCGATCTGGTAGGCGGCGGTGGCGACGCCCCAGAGAAAGTCTGGCGGAAATTGATAGCTCATCATGGCTCAGTGCTTTACATCAAACCAGATTAGCCGTCTTAGTAGCATTAGGCGCACTTGCATTGACTCCATTCCCCTTCAGTTCAATTTGCCTGGGGCTATCGGCCCCGGTATGGGTAATCACTACATTGGTCTGATACTCTCGACTGTCTTGAGGAATCAGAAAGATGCGAATCTGGCAGCTATCTCCAGGTGCACCCAGTACCAAGCCATTTTTACAGCTATTGGGCATGGATTCAATTTCAAAATTACTAGCGTCATTGCCGCTCAGGGCAATGGTTTGAATGGTAACGGGGCCAGGGCCAGTATTGGTAACGGTTAAGGTGCGAAACAGTCCTCCACTGGCAAGGCTGACATTACCATATCCCAAGCGCTCATGACTAAATTGTAGAATTGACGCCTGAGCAGGGCTGGCTAGGGGCGATGGGGCTGTGGTTGGAGCGGGGGGAGCAACAGAAGTCGGGGATGCAGCCGGTGGTGACGGGACAGGCCGCTGTAGCGGGCGGGATGGTGAGACGACCGCTGCTTCAGGGGAGGCTGGCTGCTTGTTGGCAACAGGGGGAGACGTGACTGCTGCAGGGAGTGCCTCTGACGTTGACTTGGATGAGATGGCAGCAGGCCGCTGGCGAGCCAACCAGAAACTACCCACTACCCCGATGGCCCCCGCTAATACCAGCAGAACCCCTGCTGTAAGGGGAAATCGCCCTGACTTTACAACAGATTGACTCACAGGCACTTCCTGCAAGACTGGCAGGGCTGGCTGCAATAGGTTGAGATTATGGCGAGTGACCGCAATCCCCATTTCATCTCCCAGGGTTTGCCGCCAGTGTAAAGATTGATTCAGTAAATCTTTGGCAGGGTCAGTCATGCCTAAACTCAGGGCACGACTGCCTAACTGGTGCAATGCCCAGGCTTCTGCCTCCAGATCTCCCAAGGTCTGAGTGGCCTGTAATCCCCACTGTAAAACCTGTTCCCAGGTCTGCCACTGCCCACTCATGATCAGGGAGCTTTCTATCGATCGCACTAGGGATAAAACCTCTCGCCATTGCCCCTGACTAACAGCCCATTCTAAAACTGTCAGGAGATTCTTAGCCTCTGCCAGCAGCGCCGGCCCCATGGTGCGATGCAATTCAGCCCAATTTGTAAAGTAGGTGAGAAGATGCTCTCGCCAGGGGGGTAACTGAACAGCCTGTAAATCGTGTACTAGATCTGCCGTGAGTTGGTAACGCCCTGCTTGAATCGTTAATAAGTGACGCTCCAGTAAACCCTGTAAAATTGCTTCTGCCTGGGATATACCAGTCAGGTCAGCCACCTGTTGTGGCAGCAGAGAAAGCCCAGCAAAAGCAGTGAGTGCGGTGAGGACTAAGCGCTGGTCTGGATCTAGATCAGAGAGGAGGACTCGCAGCATGGTTTCTGTTTGAAACCGGTGGTTTACTTGAGTCAGAGCCTGACCTAGAGATTGCCCCTGGGTGATTTGCCGCTGCTTAACCAGGGCCACTGATTGCAGAATGCGAGCAGGACTGCCCTGTAAAGTGGCACACAGTTGCGCTGCTGCTGGCTGTTCTTCGGCAGTGAGGGGTTGACCGAGACGTTGCTCTACCAGGGTGAGGCTATCTGGGATCGGCAGACCGCCCAGGGCGATGGAACGGACAGATGATTCTGGTACCATTCGTTCGGGGGTTGCTAGCAGGAAGGTACTACCCGGCATCGCGGTCATCGTCTGGTTCAAGCCTGACGCAGATACAGCAATATCATCTAGAACAATCAACGCCCGCAGGCCCCGTAAGTAGTAGGTGCTATTTGCACTACCCACTTTGACTAAAGTGTTGCCCGCACACAATTGATTAAACAAGCTCTGGAGCAAATCTTCTGGGGGGCGGCGACTGACAGACTCATAGACAACCCCATCGGGGAAGGGGGCTGTTTTTTGGATCTCGGCAACCAGACTCTGTAACAGCGTTGTCTTGCCGTACCCATCTGGCCCATACAGTTCTACAGACTGCTGACTGCGTAGAGCGTCAAGCGCCTCAGCCCGTTGATTCTGTCGATCGATCAAGGGAGCGACACCATATCCCGGTCGAGTGTCTGGCTGCAAACCAGTCAGGGTCGGAAGCTGACCAGTGGGTAACTGGTGCAGCACGACGCCTTCAGAGCTACCCAACACCTGGTACTGATTCACAATCATCGTATGAATCTGATCATCCCACTGGTTTTCATGCTGGGATGTGGGTTGGGATGACATCACCAGATCGGGGAATTGCCTGAGAATAACCGTTGCAGGGATCGCTACAGTTGTTGACTCTGGGCCCAGATCGGGGTAAGTAGCCATACCACAAACCTTACCCGTTCTCCAATTTAACAGGGGAGACCCGCTTAGATGCGATCGAGTATGCATCAGTCGCAGGCGTAAAAGGGCAGGATGATCCTCCACACTCTCTACTTCGGTACTGCTAGCAACCCCTTCTGGAAACTCATCAGAATATCCATATCCGTAAAGTAAATCGGATGGCTGTACAGATCCCTCCAAAGAAGCATAGGGATGGGCAGGATAGGAAGCCCTGATCTGTAACAAGGTTAGC
The DNA here is from genome assembly GCA_046080785.1 of Leptolyngbyaceae cyanobacterium. Taxonomy (GTDB): domain Bacteria; phylum Cyanobacteriota; class Cyanobacteriia; order Leptolyngbyales; family Leptolyngbyaceae; genus JBJTUO01. Next base: position 18,473 of record JBJTUO010000295.1, read on the forward strand.
GCCTCTGCTGGAGAGGATGGGGTTGAAAAAATAAAAGCTGAATAGAGTTGCTGCCGCCAAATTACAGTAACCGGTTGTTGGGAATCAGCGGGTAAAAAATGGGAACAGGTCAGGATCAGCCCTGGTGCCACAAAAAAGCCCGTTCCGGTACGAGGGTGACCAGAACCGCGAATTTTAACGGTACAGCACTTCAATAGCCCATCTAAACTATTGGCAAGAGCCTGAGTATTCAGGATAAACGGGTGGGACTGCGTATCAGAACTGGTTTCAGATGTATATGGGGTCACGGGATGCACCTCCGTTGTCGATCGCAAGTGATGCGGCCAACTTCTTGCTCGGTTATATCAGTAATCAAGGCAAATAGCGCGACTGAATCAAAATTAGACCTTTAAAACCACCGATTTCAAAATATCGGCATTGTTGGTTTCAGAAATAAAATGGGTGTAGGAGGCTTGAAACTTCGTTGCAATTCATCTTGCTTTTCAGCAACGCCAAATATCTCTAGGGACGATACCCGCTAAAAAAGCGTGTCCTAGCTACCGGACACGCTTTTTGTAATATAAATTTAACGCCCTAACGAATGTATTCCTTCAGTACACTATTTCGGTTGGGGTGTCGCAATTTACGCAGAGCCTTGGCTTCGATTTGACGAATACGCTCCCGCGTTACATTAAAAATCTGGCCAATTTCTTCCAGGGTCTTCATGCGGCCATCGTCCAAACCATAGCGCAGTCGTAATACATCGCGCTCACGGGGGCTGAGGGTATCTAGCACATTCTCCAGATCTTCCCGCAGCAGACTCTTAGAAACCTGGTCTTCCGGGGTTTCACTGTCAGACTCGATGAAGTCGCCCAGACGAGAATCTTCTTCTTTCCCAATGGGGGTTTCCAGAGAAATTGGGAGTTGGGCTGACTTAGCAATAAATCTCAGTTTCTCGATGGTCATTTCCATGCGAGTGGCAATTTCTTCTTCTGTAGGCTTGCGGCCCATTTCTTGAGACAACAACTTGGTGGTCTTCTTAATGCGAGAAATGGTCTCATACAGGTGGACAGGGAGACGGATTGTACGAGACTGATCAGCGATCGCACGAGTGATCGCTTGACGAATCCACCAGGTCGCATAGGTGGAAAACTTGTAGCCTTTTTCGTGATCGAATTTTTCAGCGGCTCTAATGAGTCCCAGGCTACCTTCCTGAATCAAATCCTGAAAAGAAAGGCCGCGATTCATATACTTCTTGGCAATAGAGACCACCAACCTCAGGTTGGATTGCACCATTTTGTCCTTAGCCCGTCGTCCAATATAGAGGCGACGGCGAAAACTACCCAGGGTAAAGTCTGATCCTTCATCCTGGCTGACGGCATCGGCCCATTCTCCATCTTGAGGATCCCGTTGCAGCGCATTAACCAGGTCTTCTCGGATTCTTTCTAGCTTTAAGAGGTCTGCAATTTTACGAGCCAGCTCAATTTCTTCATCTGCCCGCAGTAGACGAATTCGACCAATTTCTTGCAAGTAAAGGCGGATGGAGTCTTCGGTGTAAGGCTTCTTCTTAACTTGAGCCCGACGTCGAGACCCGCGACCTTTGGCCGTCTTGCTATCCCCCTCTTCATCCACATCATCTTGTTCTATGTCGCTTTCTTCATCAGCGTCAGAGAGATCAATCACTGGATCTGGAGCCTCATCCTGAAGCTCTTCTTCTACTTCACTCTCCTCTTCTCCAACGAAAAAATCTGACTCCCCTTCTGCAAGCTCATCAGAGACATCGGGTGTTAGTTCGATGACATCATCGAGTACATAGTTGGCCTGGGTCATGCCGCGTTCCTCATGCTCCTTAACTAAGACATAGAAATCAGTAAAAACCACGCACTACATTCAAGTCATTGCTTGCAAACCAGAAACGAAAACTGGCTAATTGGCGGGCTGGGTAAATCCTTGCCCTACAACAACGACTCCGTTGAGTAGAGGCATCACAAAACCTTCTTGCAGTAAACCTCCAAAGCACCCACTAGATTGTAACTTTTCCCATAAAAGTTGAACGCTTTTGATCAACGTTGGTGATAAACCCTTGAAAGTTACATGTCAAGGCAGGAACAGGTGGCTGTAGATAGGCAGACAAAGGGTAATCAAGCCCTGAGTCGATCACACCGATCTATAAGTAAGACTTAGAGTCGACTTGATCAATCAAAAGGAATTTTCATGACCCCAGTCATGAACGAAGCCGCTCGAGGCTTTTACGTTAACACAGATCTGAAATCGTTTTACCCGCAGGTCGATGTCAGAAACGATGAAAGCATAAAAATTCGAAGGCTATCGCTTGTCATAAATGAAATCCCAAATATTGGGAAGTCGTTCCATTATCAGCTTTGGTTTCAAAGAAACCACTGAGCAGAATAGCGGAATTTAGCTCCACCGTTTAGGTGAATCAGCGACAGCCCATAACTGATCGACGGTCAGGAATTTATTATAATTCTGCCGCAATAGTAATGGTAACAACTGACGGGTGGTTTCGACCACCTCTGAGCCGCCGTAAACCCCGTCATGTAAAACAATTAATGAGCCGTTGCAGACCTGATTCATTATCCGATTGACAACAGTTGGGATGCCAGGAGCCTGCCAGTCTTCTGACACCACACTCCACATTACTGGGCGATAGCCCCATTGATGCAGCCGGGTAAGGATTTGAGGTGTAAACAGGCCATTGGGGGGGCGAACATCTCGCACTTTCTCTGCTGGCAAGCCACAGGCTGCTGTAATTGCTGCCTGACTGCGCTCTAAAGTTTGGTACAACTCCTGAGTACTTAAGCTGGTGAAGACCCGGTGATCATAACCGTGTAGGCCAATCCAGTGACCTCGTCGATAAACTTCCCGCGCGACCTGGGGCGATCGCTCAACTAAAGCACCCAACCAAAAAAAGCTAGCCTTGATCCCATACTGATCCAGGACATCCAGGAGCGGTAGGGTGTATTCTGGCTGAGGCCCATCATCAAAAGTCAGGGCAATGCCGGGGTGAGAGGCACTACCGGCCCAAAGGCAGTCTGGAAACAGCGGTTTCAATACCTGATAAATGACCGGGTAGAGTGGGGCAAATTGCATCGCGATCTATATATCTAACGACTAGCCTACCTTGGCACAACAATACTGACGGGTGTGGGCTGCTTCTACTAGGGACGAAAGCACGTCATTACTGATAGGGCTGACTAAAAAGCCGTCAAAGCCGGGATTATCCTCTTGGGGCAACCAACTAGGCGCGTGAAAGTCGGTGAGAGCCACTAAGGTGATCTGGCGGTAGGCATTAGTACAGGTGCGCAATTGCCCCAAGAGACGGTCTGACCAACGATGCAAATCTCCAGCCAGAATAATTAAGAAGGGGCAGTGAGTGAGAGTCGCAGTGACAGCCTGCTCCTCTGAGTCTGCGATCGTCACAGCATAGTCTGAGGCACCCAATAGGGAAACCAGGGGGCGAAACTCGTAGGGCTGATTTGCCAGTAGCAAAATATAGCTAGAGGTTAAGGACATAGTGCATGCTAAAACAACGCACCAAAATTGATGTTCTTTCACTATAGCCCTGGCTTTCTAGAAAAAATTGCAACACGAGAGGGACGAAAAACTGATATATCAACCCTTTTAGTCATTACTAATGATTCAAAAAACTTCCGTTTTTCTTAGCCTTCCCGATTCCAACCAGAATAGTTACAGCAGGCTTCTAAAAGCGTAACAAAACGTTTCAGTTAGCTGATCCCAGTCTTAAGCAATAACAATTAATTGAGCTTGAAGTGCATTACAAATTGGCTTGATTATATTTAGCCTGAGATTAAATCTTTTATTAAGAATCAGTTTTATTATCCCGATTCTTTGCCCTAAAAATATAGTAATTCTTAATCCACCAATTCCATCGCCGGATGGGTACCGTAATCGGTGGTGACAGGTCAAACTGCCGCCTTAGTTCTGGAGACAGGGGGTGCCAATCGTCACTCAGAATAATTGCATCTCGTCCTTGAAACACTTGATCACGCCATTGCTTGGGCTGCTTGGAGTCGCCAAACCAAAAGTCAAATTGATCAACCCGGTCTGAGACAGCGATGATACTCCGATCATTTAACTCATAGGCCAGCGCAGAGGCCGAACGGTAGTCTGTTGTCACCAAGACAGGAGGTTGGGGAAAATTTTGTTTGGCTAGCGTAACTGCTGCTGCAACTTGTGGCCAACCATATAACATGCGGGAGTCGGGATCTGCCTCGCCACTAAACCAAGCTGAAATGGGGACAATGGCGTAATGGATCCCCAATAGCAGGGCAAACAAAAAGCCATAGACCTGCCCTCCCCAAAACAATCGGGGTTTGGAGAAAACTTTGTTGTCTGCTGGCGGAAAGAGGGGGGCCGCCAATCCAACGGCATCACCCATCCTGGAGGGACGCAAGAAGAAGGCAGATAACAGGGGCAACATCAACAGATAAGCAGCAATGTTCCAGTAGTAAAGGGCTGTGGAGAAGAAGGAAAGGATCAGTAGAATGCCAGTTGAGGCCCAAAACACAGAGAGGGCAACCTGCCAGTAGGCGCTATTGGGATTAACCCATCGATCTGGTCGACGTAACAGACGCAATAGGGCATAGCTATTGACAGGAGAAAACATGACGATCGACAGGGCGATAAAGCCCAGGCATTCGCCAGGCTTAAGGATCTGGCTGCCACCATTTACGCTGCGGGTAGCGTAATACTGCAAGGATTGAAAGTGGTTTGACAGGTTCCAAATCAGGATAGGGGCAAGGCTAAGCATCACAATGGCAGCTGCCAGGTAAAGCCGTCGATCGCGGAGTAAGGGGCGGTATTGCTGGTTTTTAAGCAGAACTATCAGCACCCCCAGCACCACAAAACTCCCACTGTATTTTGCTAACCAGGCAAGGCCGAGAGCTAGGGCTGCCCCATACAGCCGCCAAGTCTCACCCCGCTTATCCCGGCCATAGCGATCCAGAAAGGTAATCAAACTAAAGCACCCGGTTAGGGTTAGAAGCATCAACAGGTGGTCGGGCCAGGCCAGGCCTAAAAATAAAAAGTAAAGGGGGGAGGCCAGGAGCATAGCGATCGTCACGCCCCAATACTTGACTGCAGCGGGGCCATAGAGATAGCGGCAGATCTGGTAATAGAGGTAAAATAGCAGCCCATTTGTTAACAGATTGGGTAACCGTAAAACAACGGTAGACCGGCCAAACAAAGCAGTAAAGAGGGCCTGAACCCAGGCGATCAGGGGGGGATGGTCGTAATAAGACCAGGCGAGATGTTGCCCCCACAGCCAGTAGTAAGCTTCATCCGGGTTGGGGAAGGCAACCCACCAAAAAAACAACCGGATGCCGCCATAGATCAAAAAAACTGGCAGTAAGCCCCTGATAAGGGTGGAGCAATCGGAGGGCATATTGAAATTTCTGAAGCAAGACTTCCATGTTACAGGAATGGTAACCGTCCGTAACCCATCCAGACCTCAGCACTATAGTGAAGAAGATTCAAATTTGCGAGTCTGTCGTCAGGGGGTATAGCACGATGATTCAACCCAACCAATCTAGATCTAGATTTAGTAAAATCGCGATCGCCAGCCTGCTATTACTGGGGTTAATGGGCTGTCTGGCCACGAACCAGGGCGCTAACGCCGAGCGGGCTAGACCCTCCAGTCCCCCCTCTCTTGCCCAAGAGTCTGTGGCTCAAACAACTGACAGGGTAAATTCTGATCTGATTGCGGCCAATACCCAGTTTGGCTTAAGGCTGTTTGCTCAACTCAACAGACAATCGCCCTCTAAAAACATTGTGCTTTCCCCCACAAGTGTGGCGATCGCCCTGGGAATGACCTATAACGGAGCCAATGGTGCCACCCAACAGGCAATGGCTGCGACCCTGGGCGTACAGGGCTTTAGTCTGGAGGCATTAAATCAGGCCAATCGAGACCTGCTGGCATCCCTCAAACAGCCTGAACCCACTGTACAACTGGCGATCGCGAATTCACTCTGGGCCAATCAGCAAATCCCCTTAAAACCAGACTTTTTACAGCGCAACCAGGATTATTACGGGGCAAAAGTTACCAATCTTAATTTTGCCGACTCCAAAGCCCCTGCCATCATTAACCAGTGGGTCAGCCAGCAGACCCAGGGCAAAATTCCTACCATTGTCGATCAAGTGCGCCCTGATGATGTGCTGTTTTTGATCAATGCCATTTACTTTAAGGGCGACTGGAGCACTCCCTTTGACCCCAAGCTGACAAAAAATCAGCCCTTCTTCTTAGACAATGGCAGGCAAATATCCCATGCGGCCATGACCCGGGCGGGTGAGTTTCGCTACTTTGAAACCGACCAATTTCAAGCCGTGAGTTTGCCCTACGGCAAGGAGGGGCGCATGAGTTTTAACCTCTTTTTACCCAAGAAAACCACTGCCCTGGCTGATTTTGTTAAGACCCTGACACCAGAAAACTGGCAGACTTGGATGGGGCAGTTTCGCACCATCCCTGGCCGCATTCAGATTCCCCGCTTTAAGCTGGAATATGAGACTGAACTCAACTCTGATCTGAAGATGCTGGGCATGGGGGTAGCCTTTAGCGACCAGGCAGATTTCAGTAAGCTCAGCACAGCCACCACTCAAATCAGCGAAGTTAAGCACAAGACCTTTATTGAGGTCAACGAAGCAGGCACTGAAGCAGCAGCGGCAACCTCTGTGGGGATCCGTCTGACAGCAGCACCGATCGGGGAACCCTTTCAATTGGTTGTCGATCGGCCCTTCTTTTTTGCGATTCGGGATAACAAGACCGGAACGGTTCTGTTTATGGGCAATATTCAAAACCCCAGTTAAACCTTATTTTCCACCATGGCCATCATGCTCTGCAGGGTAGCAGGGAGGCTGCGGGGGTCCATAAACATCACCTTACTGCTATCGCTCTTGCCGATGACCGTACTCATATCCAGATAGCCCATTGCCAGCAGCACTTTAGCAGCTTCAGCAGTAGATGGGCTTTCCTGTAGCACTTGAGTTACAATCCGAATCGCCTCAGCCGTGGCCTGGGCTTTTAGTACCTGGCTTTGCCGCTCCGCCTGGGCCTGTAGAACGGTCGCTTTTTGCTCCGCTTCTGCCTTCAACACCGTGGCCTTTTGTTGGGCTTCCGCATCTAATACTTGAGCTTCCGCTTTTCCCTTGGCAGAGTTGATGGCAGAATCCCGTTCGCCTTCTGAAGTGAGGATAGCGGCCCGCTTGCGCCGCTCTGCCGACATCTGCAATTCCATTGACTCCTGCACAGCCTGGGAGGGAATAATGTCTCGTAGTTCTACCCGCGTTACCTTTACGCCCCAGGGGTCGGTGGAGACATCCAGGTCATGCAGCAGGGCTTCGTTAATTTGGGAGCGGGCAGTGAAAGTTTCATCTAGCTCTAACCGCCCCATTTCAGACCGGATCTGGGTCAGCACCAGGTTGACCATGGCAGATTGTAGATTTTGCACCTTGTAGTAGGCTTTTTCCATATCCACAATGCGCCAGTAGACCACGGCATCCACTGTAATCGAGACGTTGTCGCGGGTAATACAGGGCTGGGGGGGGATGTCTAAGACCTTCTCCCGGATCGTCTCTTGATAAGCGACGCGATCAAGGACGGGAATTACAAAATTTAAGCCAGCGTTGAGTTTGCGGTCGTAAACCCCCAAGCGCTCAATCAGGGCTTCATTGCCCTGCTGAATCACCTTAGCGCTGGAAATTGCCAAACCGCCACCGCCTATCATTAGTGCCAGTAACCAACCCCACATGAGCTTACCTCCACAAAGCTAAGTTTATTGGATCAAGAATGCAACAGGGTTTCTGGTAACACGATTAGGGTAGTGCCCCTTCTGGATACGACATAAACCTTCTGGTTTGGGGCGATCGTGAGAGTTGGATCCTCACATTCTGCAGCCCAGGAGTTCCCCTCATAAAGAACCCGCCCCGTTGCACCGGGTAATATGTCAGTCAAAGTTTTGGCTTCTGTGGCATCCAACTGAGCGGCCGATCGCCGACGCACGAAGCGTGGGGTTAAAATCACTAGGAGTAAGGAGATCAGAACCCAGAGCAGAATTTGCAGGCTGACAGGAATCAAGCCTGCGATAGCAGCCACGATCAGGGCGCTAACCCCTAAAACAAAAGCGACAAAAGCCGTCGGCAAGAATAGCTCTGCCAGGCAGAGTAAAATACCGGCGATTAGCCAGATGAGCGTTGGACTCAGTACCATCTCAATGACTGCAACATAACGGGATACAAACCCATCCCTTTTGGGATGCATTTGTATTGTAATCCCCCAAGTTAGGTATCGCTTTGTCCATCGTTTAAGGCCGTGTTCTTACATTATTGGCTGTTACAACCTCTGGAGCCCCAATTGAATCAACCCCATAAACAGTGCAGGTATTTCTTGTTCCAGGTACACCAGGAATCAGAAATGATTGTGCGGCTCCGGCATTGATGGAACTACGGCCAGCATCGGGCAACACCTCGCTAGGTGTACTACCACCAGTGCATGCTACGCGAGATACTCTTCCCGATCCTAATCCGATATTCCTAACTAGCACTGAAAGCCCCTCATCGTTTGGAGTGATTGCTTCAATAGTGAAATCAGGCTCACGAGCAATCGCACGAATGAATAATTCAATCTGTCGCGATTCCCCTGTAAAGCGATTGAGCAAATTTAATCCATCTGAAACAACCCGAGGGCGTGAATCTCTTGACGAATCATAAAGCAGCAAGAAGGGGGCGATTGATCCTTCCCCTATATTTACTCGCAATGTTCTTAAATCCCAATTATCGTAGGTATCAAATGGTTGCCCAGAGCGAGGGCTACCATCATGACGGATCCTAATGCTTCTAATCTGGGTTGCTGTTACTGTTTCTGGAAAAATAACTGATATAGTTCGGGTACTTCTACCAGCTAAGCCTGATCCAGTAAGTACCTGTTCTGTAAGAACTCTACCATCGATCAAAATTAAGTTGACAAAGGCTGTATTGCCCCCTCGCAAGTCATCTACACCTGTAGAAACCTGAACACTTAAGCGAGTTACGGCAAATGCTGCAGAAGGCAAAACAGAAATACCAAGCAAGGCTAATGCGCTAATAACAAATTTCTGTAATCTCATAATCTGCTCTATGGTTTAACAGTAGATTTACTCGAAATCTGCACCCTATGACCTGCATAAAGCCCCATGGCAAAGGCTAGATTAAAAAGTTCCCCGGTTTAATCGGGGTATCCGGTTAAATCAGGATAAATGATATGCAGGCTGCTACGACCCTGCTTTTTGTTATAGCCGTTCTCAGTTGAATCAGCCATAATCTCTTGACTCCCCGTAGTTCTTTCAGGGAGTCTAGTGAGACCTCTGGAATCTGCCTATTTAAAGGCTCAACCGGCAGGACTGTCAGCCATCTTTGTTAGAAGTTTTAGAAATTAAGGAATTCTACTAAGTTGGGGAGAGACCTCTTCTTCCATGCTGTGATCAGGGTTCTCCGCTTCAATCATGGACTTACTGGAATCTAGCAAGGTTAAATCAATCAGAGGTATAACTTCTGGTAAGGTGGCTGACAAACCGTTTGTCGGAACTAGGTCATCCTTAGCAGAGGGGTGATGGTGACCAAAGCGGATGCCAAGCAGAGTGTCATAGACGACTCCCCAAAAGTCTTTCTGAGATTGGAAAATTCCTAAAGACTGGTGACTGCCCTTAGCGTCTAATAATGGCTTTGTCGCATAATAGGCCCGCTCATAGTGATACCACGGAATTGATGGCCACAAATGGTGCACCAGGTGATAATTTTGCCCCATAATCAGCCAATTCAAGATGGCATTAGGGTAAACCCGCGCATTTAGCCAGCGATCGCGTTCTTGAAAGGGGCGGTGAGGCAGGTAGTCAAAAAATAATCCTAAAGCAAGGCCAACTAGGGCCAAGGGGACAAACCAAAAGTTAAAAATATAACCAATGAAGCCATACCGATAGCCCAGGTAGATCAACCCTGCCAGCAGAGAACGGGCAATGATCCATTCCCACAACTCATGTTTACGCCAGAGGCGGCGCTGGAAGAAGTAAACTTCGTGATACAAAAAGCGGGCATTAATCAGCCAGAGCGGCCCAAAAGTTGACACGATATGGTCTGGATCATTTTTGGGGTCATTCACATTGGCGTGGTGCTGCATGTGAACCCTGGTAAAGACCGGGAAGGAAAAGCAGAGCATTAGAGCGCTGCCATGCCCCAAAATTGCATTCACAACCCGACTGCGATGGGCCACATTATGGCAGGCATCATGAATTACCGTGCCCACCATGTGGAGTGCAACAATGTTCAGGCAAAAACTCACCCAGCCGTACCAGTGCCCATAAAAGTGGCCAGCCGCTGAGACAGCAGCGATCGCCACCGACACCAAAAACATGATTAGAGTTAGATTAAGTTCTCCCTCACCAGATGGGCCCAGTAGTTCTTTGGGCACTGTCAAAGGCTTAACGGCCTTCAACGTGTTTCCGTCACTCCTTATACTCACCGTTTCATGCATCCCGTCTACAGAAGCTAACTAAAAACTTTATCATTTGTTGTTACATCTCTTAACTACAACCCTTCACTCTTGCTGAAAAATTCTAAATTCAGTACTATACCACGACAATTTTGCGACGCGCCCTGTCAAGGTGTTAAATTTGAGCGCGATCGGACAGACTGGATTAAAGCACGAAACCCAATATCTACAGGCCTTCGTTAGGACTAAGCATCCTTACCCGCCGCATAACCGCCCGCAATGCCTGCAATCCCCCTCCTTTAGCTTACTCGGCGGGAAGCCCCGCACTGTAGACGCAAATTGTGTTTACTCAAGAGCGGCTCAGTGACGGGATGAAAGCCGCATGAGGTATAATCGACTTAAGTGGGGTTGGGCATCGCCTCACTATAAAACGCTCCAGTCCGGTTTCATCGTAAAACGACTTTCCGGTGGGAGAAGCCCACACTGTCCGCTTGCGGCGATGTTGGGAGTATGTCACAAGGTTCAATGCAATAGGAACATTGCTTTAGCCAAACGGGAACCCGCATTTGATCCAGCAGTTTTTAATCGGCAGTTGCATAAAAGGCAAGCATATGCCCGTTATGCAATGGTACGCTTGATCATCTCCGTAAGGAATCTGAAAATATGAGGAAAGATTCCGGCGATTTGGCTTAAACAACGACGCAGCGACTTAACTACGAGGTCAGTGGCAAAGGGCGGAAACCCGTTGATGGGATCCAGGAATTTTTGCGGCAGGCGGCGCTACTGTCCTCCCCCTGCTTTCCCCGCCAGCTTTCCGGTGTCAGGGCGTTGTTGAAAAGCAGGATGAATTGAAAGAAGTTTGAACCATCTGGCACCCTTTTCATCGCTGGCATCAGCAATGCCGGTGTCGGCGATCTAGATACAATAGAAAACAAACCTTTTGTGGCAATCCCTATGCTGGCTCAAACCACAACCCGTGACTGGCAACCCATGATTCAGCACCTTGAAGCGATCGTGGGGGCAAAAAATGTAGTACGCCGCAAAGAAGAATTGCTGGTCTACGAATGCGATGGCCTCACCAGTTATCGCAACCGGCCCGCGATCGTCGTGTTGCCCCGCTCGACCGAAGAAGTGGCAGCGATCGTCAAAGTCTGCGCCGAACAGTCAGTTCCCTTTGTGGCCCGTGGCTCTGGGACGGGGTTATCTGGGGGCGCTCTGCCTGTGGATGATTGCGTTCTCATTGTGACTGCCCTGATGAAGCGCATTCTGAACATCGACCTAGAAAATCAACGGGTAGTGGTGGAAGCCGGGGTGATCAATAGCTGGGTGACCCAAGCCGTGAGTGGGGCGGGCTTTTACTACGCGCCTGACCCCTCCAGTCAAATTATCTGCTCTGTAGGCGGCAATGTGGCTGAAAACTCTGGTGGGGTTCATTGTCTCAAGTATGGGGTTACGACCAATCATGTACTGGGGTTAAAACTAGTTTTACCCGATGGCTCGATCGTGGAGGTGGGCGGCCCTGTGCCAGAAATGCCGGGATATGACCTAACAGGTCTGTTTGTTGGCTCAGAGGGTACCCTGGGCATTGCTACGGAAATTACCCTCAAGCTTCTCAAGACGCCGGAGGCAATTCGGGTGCTGCTGGCGGATTTTACCAGTGTAGAAGCGGCGGGTGCCACCGTGTCAGATATCATCGCAGCGGGCATCATTCCCGGTGGTATGGAGATGATGGATAACTTCAGCATCAACGCCGTAGAAAATGTGGTGGCGACCAACTGTTATCCCAGGGATGCGACAGCCATTTTGCTGGTTGAGGTGGATGGTCTGGAAGTGGAGGCGGAGGAAGCGACCCAGCGAGTAGAGGCCATCTGCTATCAAAATGGAGCCAGAAATGTCCGTATCGCCGTTGATGCTGATGAGCGACTAACTCTGTGGAAGGGCCGCAAGGCCGCTTTTGCTGCGATGGGTAGAATCAGTCCCGATTATTATGTGCAGGATGGAGTGATTCCCCGCACCAAGCTGGAGTATGTCTTGAGTGAAATTGCCCGATTGGGAGAGGAGTACGGCTACCGGGTGGCCAATGTCTTCCATGCAGGAGATGGCAACTTGCATCCCCTGATTCTCTATAACAATGCAGTTTCTGGTGCATTAGAACAGGTAGAAGCCCTGGGCGGAGAAATTTTGAAGCTCTGTGTCCGAGTGGGGGGCAGTATTTCTGGGGAACATGGGATTGGTTCTGATAAGCGCTGCTATATGCCAGAGATGTTTTCTGCGACCGATCTAGAAACGATGCAGCAGGTGCGTCGAGCCTTTGACCCACAGGGCATTGCCAACCCCGGTAAGATCTTCCCCACCCCCCGCACCTGTGGGGAGGCTGCCAGAGCAGGTCGGGAGTCACCGGTTGCCGGAGTCGATCGGTTTTAAAACGACCCAGAGCGAATTACCCACCGTGAACTAAAACAGTATAGGTAAACGTAAATGGTTGAAAACCCCCTGGGCTTTTGGGTGTTCCCCTCAAGCGCAACTGATACTGACCTGCCTGTGGAAAGGTGATCTCAGCAGCGGGAATCCCGCGATACGCTTCAGTATTAATCGGCTTTAGAGCGGGCTTGATCAAGGGCGCTGCATTTTTAGCATGGGGTACTTTAAAAACGGCTAGTTGACAGTTGCATTGTGGCAGGGGAATCACCTGCCCACCTCTACGGGTTAGGGCAAACCAGGCCAGGGTTGGCTTTCCCGCCTTCGGGTTATGGTTAGGTTCAATATGAAAGGTTGCTGCCACATCGCCGGATACCTCAACGGTATGGGCTAACACAGGTAAAACCAGTAGAAACAGGGTCAGCAGACTGGCGGGCTGACAACTCTTTTTCAGCAAGGTCATGCTTATTACTGTAAATTCAGACTGCTTTCATTCTGAAGCAATCAAAATGGCTGTCAAATGACGGTCTGTCAAACAATCCGATAGCCCTGTTATCTTGCCTTCACTAATGAGAATAATTGACAGTAATCCCCTTTAGCTTCTATACTGCGAATCGGTTAGGTCTTCTTGCAATTAATTTTCAAGAAGCAAGACCTTACTCTGCGATTTACTAACGGTTATCCGTCATTTTTCAGCAGCAATACCGATTATGGAGATAGCTGCGAAAGTTGAGCCGACGGTAAAGATTGCAAATTTCTCTCAATTAATCTCTGGGTACAATGCAAAAGCTGTTTCGATTCAGGCTTTACCATCGGCAGTGGCTAATCTCCCTGGCCTTCAGTGCCATGATTTTTGTGATAACGCTCCCTAGTCTGGCAGCCCCCTCTCCTCAACAAAATCTGCAACGGCTAGATAATTATATTGAACAGGCCATCGTTCGCTCACAAGCAGAAGATTTTCAGGGGGCTGCTCAAGCCTTTAGCCAATATAAAAATGGCTGGTTCGAGATTGAAGATGGCGTCAAAGAAGTGTCTCGACAGGCCTATAAAGACATTGAAGACGCGATGGGGGAGGTCAAGTTTGCTCTGTCAGAGCAGCCAGTCAATGCCGATCAACTTGTAACCGACCTGACGCAACTCCATCGCCTAAATCAAAAGTTTATTACGGGTCAGCTTGAGCAACAGACCGCCCCACCGCCTACTGCCGGTACTGTCACTATCAACTCCCTCCTCGATCGCCTCCACACAGCAGAGGTCGCCCTCAATCAAAAGGATATCCCCGTCGCCCTGACAGAAATTGCAAACTTCAAAACCGACTGGCTAGAAGTAGAAGGGGTCGTTGCGGCTAAATCGGCTACTGCTTACAACCAGATTGAAACCACCATGGCAAAAGCCTATGGGGCTTTGAAAGCAACCCCTGCAAAAGTAGAAGAGGCCAGGGTTGCGATCGCATCCTTAAAGCAAGACCTGCAGCCCTACGCCGGCGATGCCCTGCGTTACACGACCTTTGATGCGGCGGTCATTTTGTTACGGGAAGGATTAGAAGCCCTGTTGGTGTTGGTGGCGCTGCTGGCCTTTCTCAACAAAAGTGGCAATGGCGATAAGCAACGCTGGCTTTGGTTTGGTGCGGGTGCGGGCATTATAGCTTCCGTGGCAACAGCCCTGGTGCTGAATCTGGTGTTTGCCAGTGTGGCCTCTGGTGCCAACCGGGAACTGATTGAAGGATTGGTCGGGCTGGTGGCGGCAGCGATGCTATTTTATGTGAGCTACTGGTTACACAGTAAGTCGTCGCTCATGGCCTGGCAGGGCTATATTCGCAATCAAATGACCAGCGCTCTAGCCACTAACAGTGTGCTTTCTCTGGCGCTACTGGCCTTTTTGGCAGTTTACCGAGAAGGGGCAGAAACCACCCTGTTCTACATTGGGATTGCGCCCTCGATTAGCACCGCCGATCTCCTGCTTGGCTTGGCTCTGGGGGCGCTGGCGCTGGCTGGCATTGCGGTTCTGATGCTGGTATTAGAAATGAAAATTCCGCTAAAGCCATTCTTTCTGGTCACCAGTTTGCTGATCTACTACCTGGGCTTCAAGTTTCTCGGCACCGGGATTCATGCTCTGCAAGTCGCAGGTTTGCTCCCTGCCACTCCAGCCAACTTTTTACCCGCTTTAGAAGGGTGGGGCATCTACCCCACCTGGGAAACAACCCTACCCCAGATGGGGCTAATTACGGCTGCGATCGCGGTTGTTCTCTATACCCGCTATAAAGCAACCAATGGGGAAGCTGGTTCTGTTTCGTCTGAATTGTAAGAGATAAACTGTCATGCCATTTCATTCTTACTTCCTAGCTGTCATGCTTGCGGGAGCTATCCTGGCTGCCTGTAACAGTCCCACTCCCCCACCTCCGACTGAGGCTCTTACAACCGCTCCATCGCCTGTAGGCAGTGCGACAGTTCCTGCCAGTAGGGATAGTAAAGCACAGTTTACTGGGATGCAAACTGTGATCACTGACACCCAAGCCGCTCTTAATGGGGGAGACGTGGCTAAAGCACAAGCAACCTTTGCAGGCTTTGAATCCTACTGGGAGCAGGTCGAGGATGGGGTTAAGGCTAAGTCGGCAGAGACTTACAAAGAGATCGAAGACGACATGGATACCATCGCCATTGGTTTGAAGGGAACAAATCCCGATAAAGTAAAGGTGGTAACCGCTCTACAATCCCTTTCAAAGAAACTGACAGACTATGCCAGTACGCTCCAATAGACCGGGTCAACCCATACTTTCCCTGACTTGATAAACCACTGCCACCCACTCATCAAAGCGGATCTCATCGATCGCAGTAAAACCTACCTCCGTCAGGGCTATGGCCACATCGGCTGCATGATCTGTGGTGTAACCTGCGCTGACCAATAAACCAGACTGCTTTAAGGTCTGTCGGTAATCTTGGGCCAGAGCCACATGCACCCGGGCCAAAATATTGGCCGCAATCAGATCAAACTGGGGAGTGACTGGCAGAGCGGCTAAATCTTCTCCCGCTTCGCCCCCCATCCAGTGGCCCAACTGGCGGCCTGCCCCCAAGCTGCCCTGCAGTACGATGACTTGAGCCTCTACTCCATTGGCCCGGACAGCAGTTTGGGTCGCGTCAACGGCGATCGGGTCATTATCTACCGCTAACACCAGGGCACCCAACTTTGCCATTGCCACACTGAGAATGCCAGACCCACAGCCCAGATCCAGGGCTTGCATCCCTGGTTTTATATGCTGCTCCAACAATTGCAGGCTCAGCCTGGTTGCCGGATGCAGGCCACTACCGAAGGCCAAACTGGGCTGGAGTCGCAGCAAAATTTGATTGTCCTTGCCTGGGTAATCCACTCCCGGCTCAAGAATGACGAATCTCTGACCGATGGCATGGGCTACTGGCTTTCCTATATCTGTGGGCTGTTCCACCACAGACACCTGGAGTTCTGTGGTCAGTCCAGTTCGTTGCAGGGCAGCAAGCTGATGGGCGATCGCGTCTACTTGACGACGGGCCTCTGAGTTGTAGGGCAGATACCAGGAGAGGGTGAATTCCCAGTTAGAATCGGTTACCTGCTCGGAATCATCAGGATAGGGAGCAAGAAGCATCTCGCCCGAAAAGGACTCAGTGGCTAACAACGTGCGAACCCAGTCTACCCCTTCCTGGGTTGTATCGACTCGTAACTCTAACCATGACATCATTGCGAT
>JBJTUO010000296.1:0-10797 GCA_046080785.1 Leptolyngbyaceae cyanobacterium
TCTCATGGGTGGTCGAACCGTCGATCTGCGAACACCCCATGAACTGAGCCGCTATATTCGCGATCGCGTCCTTGCCGAAGCTCTGGTGCTCTATGTCCAACCTTGATGATGCCACTCGACTTCGCCACATGCGCGACGCAGCGATCGAAGCCAGGGGCTTTATTGAGAATCGGACCCGAACGGATTTAGACAGCGATCGCATGTTGGCTCTGGCACTTGTTAAAGATGTTGAAATTATTGGCGAAGCTGCCAGCAGAATTTCTGCCACCTGCAAAGCCAAGTATCCTCAAATTCCCTGGGTAGAAATGGTTGGGATGCGGAATCGACTGACCCATGCTTATTTTGAAATTGATTTAGAGATTGTCTGGCAAGTTGTAACAAATGATTTACCGTCTTTGTTAACAGAGTTAGAAACAATCATTACTCTAGAGACATAGCCGCGATAAAAAATAAGCTCATCCCTAGTACTAGGCGCAGCGATGATGGAAGTGCTTAACTATGCCAGCCTTTGATCTTTATCACGATGTCGTCAAACAATTACCCACGACCCGCTGCATCTGCGTTGGGGACGCAAAGATATGTATGTTGATCTGGGCGCAAAACGCTTGATCATGGCGACCCGCGCCGAAGAAAAAATCGCGGTTGAGGTCAAAAGTTTTGTCAGTGCCTCTGAGATGGAAGCCTTCAGGGATGCCATTGGGCAATATGCCATCTATCGCGCTGTAATGCGGCGAACCTACCCAGACTATACACTGTATTTGGCCGTGAGTGATTTTGTGTTCAACTCCCTATTTGAGGAGCCGATCGGTCAACTGATGATCGAAGATGAAAATTTGAAACTAATTGTATTTGACGCTAAACAAGAGGTGATTCTGCAATGGAAAAACTAGACCAGTACCGCCAAATCATCAAAGACATTTTGATTCCCTATACGCAAATCCCCTACTCTCATGGGGAACTCATCTGCAAACCCGTCTTCGACGAAACCCACGATAGTTATATTCTGGTCACCCTCGGTTGGGACAACAAAACCCGCGTCCACGGCTGTCTCATTCATCTTGATATTATTGATGGCAAAATCTGGGTACAACGGGATGAGACTGAAGATGGCGTTACCTACGAACTCGTCAACGCGGGCATTCCCAAAGACCAGATCGTACTAGGGTTCCATCCTGAAAATCTACGTCCACACACAGGGTACGCGATCGCTTGAGGGGGCGATCGCCAAATGTGCGGCATCACCAGCAAAAAATAAGCTTATCTTATAGTTTTAGGAGCAGCACCGATGGAAGTAACCCCCGATGGAAAAATTGCGATTCCGACAGAGATTCAAGAGCAGTTAGGGCTTATACCGGGTACTGAAATTGAGTTAAAAGTGGTTGGAAATATCCTTCAACTTCAAAAAAAGGAGCATCCAGGTCGAGGACAATCATTCATTGACTTGATGCGGGGCAAAGCAACCGCTAGTTTAACTACTGACGACACCATGCAACTCACTCGTCACACCGATGGCTGATACTTTAGTCGATAGCAACGTTTTTCAACGTCAACCCTTGCCCTGGAGTGCTGCATTCTTAGCCGGTAAAGCATTAAAATACGGGAAGGGGGGCAGGTTTGACTCAGTGTTAAACTATCCAATTCTATCTGAAACTCAAACGGTGCCAGGTCAGGGTTTTACCTGTTTGCCGCCAGCGCAGGAGCTGGGCGGGTTGGCCAATCAGCCGGTCGGGCAGGCCGATCGCCCGACGGGGGGCGCTGGTCGCCAGGGCGATCGCCCCCTCCACTGGGCAGACCCCCCACTGGGCTAGGTTCTGTACACCCGTCAGCAAGGGCAGGGTGGTGCCGGCCAGGGTGCCATCGGGGAGTCGGGCCGTGCCCTGATTCACGATAATGTGGCGCGTATCCCAGGGATAGGTGCCATCGCCTAAGCCCAGGGGCGAGAGGGCGTCACTGACCAAAAAAACGCCCTGGTCACACTGGCTGGCCCGCAGCAAAATCTCCACCATCATGGGGGCAACATGTTGCCCATCTGCAATTAAGCCACAGTAGACCCCTGGGGTGGTGAGGGCGGCGGCCAATAAACCTGGTTCTCGATGATGCAAGGGCGGCATGGCATTAAACCCATGGGTGACCATTGAGGCCCCTTGTTGAAAGGCGGCCTGAGCCTGGCTGGCCGTGGCTAAAGAGTGACCCAGACTCACCGTAATACCAAGGGCCACCAGATAGGGAATGACGGTCTGGCTGGGGTCTAACTCTGGAGCCAGGGTGATTACCCGCACCAGATGGGCATACTCGCCCAGCACTTGCTTAACCTGCTCAAGGGTCAGTGGCAGCAAATATTGGGCAGGATGGGCACCCCGCTTTGCTGGGTTGAGAAAGGGGCCTTCTAGATGCACCCCCAGGACACGGGCCTGGTTGCGGTCTGGTTGCTGGTTTTGCAGGGCCATGAAGTGATCAATCACCGCCAGCGATCGCTGGATATTGGCCACTGTCGTAGTCACCAGCGTCGGCAAAAAGCCATCTACCCCCTGTTGCCAGAGTAAATCTGCAATTGCGGATAATTGATCGAGCTGGTGCCAATCTAGATCGGGAAAAGCCAGCCCCAAGGCCCCATTGATTTGTAAATCCACCCCTGCCAAGGAGAGCCAATCGCCCTCTAGATCCAGCACTGGCTGGGATGGCCTGCTGGCCGTGGAAGGGGGTGGGGATAGGGGGTCGATCGCCGTAATCAGCCCATTTGCGACCGTTATTTGGTGCAGGCGATCGCTCCCTGGTAACCGGGCATTGATCAGGTGATGCGGTAAGTTGGACATAGCAATATCGACCCATGACCCATGACCCAGAAAAAGAGCCGCTTACCCTCCAGTTTTATCATTCAATCGGGTAAATTTGTCTGGACAACCCTGTGGCACATAATGATGTCTCGCATTGCCCCACGGGATGCCGCCGGTGCCTACCTGCGACCGGCCAGTCAGTTTCGGGCTCAAGTGTCATCAGCAGCGGATGCCCCCTACCCACCCGCGGCAGGGCGTTATCGCCTCTACGTGGGGCTGAGTTGCCCCTGGGCCCATCGAACCCTGGTTGTGCGAGCTTTAAAGGGATTGGATCCGGTGATTCCAGTGACGATCGTCAAGCCTTCCCCCGCCGTGGGGGGGTGGGTGTTTGACCCACCAGAGGCAGATTGTCAACTGTTAGCGGATCTCTATCAAAAAGCCCAGCCCGGTTATGGTGGTCGCGCTACGGTGCCCCTGTTGTGGGATAGCCAGAGTGGGACGATCGTCAACAATGAAAGCGCCGATATCATTGTGATTTTGAATGGCCAATTTAATCAGTTTGCTGGCAACCCCGATTTAGATCTCTATCCAGACTCTCTACAACCCTCTATTGATCAATGGAATGATCGCATTTACCCAGCGGTGAACAATGGCGTCTATCGCTGCGGCTTTGCCCAAACTCAGCCCGCCTATGAGGCCGCCTGTCATGACCTATTCAGCACCTTGGATCAAATTGAGGCGGTGCTTACAACCAACCGCTATTTGTGTGGCAAAACCTTAACCCTGGCAGATATTCGTTTATTTACGACGTTGTTTCGCTTTGATGCGGTTTATTATGGCCTATTTAAGTGCAACCGCAGACGAATTCAGGACTACCCTCAACTGAGAGGCTATCTGCAGGAACTCTATCAACTGCCTGGGGTAGCGAGTACCTGCGATGTAGAGGCCGTTAAGCGTGATTACTACGGTAACCTGTTTCCCCTCAACCCCGGTGGCATTATTCCTGATGGGCCAGATATGGGGTATTTACTGCAACCCCACGATCGAGGCAACCGATAAACCCCTGATGGGCTGTGATTTTACCCCCACGATTACCGGAAGTTGTTAACATATGTAAAGTATCCCTCACAGGTCTCTTTGGCAATGTTAATTGAAGACCGCCTTGAAACCCTTGAATCTGCCCCCGTTGCTGCGGGAGGCAGTGACCCCACCCGCTTTGACTGGAAGCAAGCCTGGTATCCTGTATTTTACGTTAATGATTTAGACCGGGCGAAGCCAGCCAGGTTTACCCTACTGGAGCAGGATTTGGTGATCTGGTGGGACCGGCAAGCTGCAACTTGGCGGGCTTTTGTCGATCAATGCCCCCATCGTCTGGTGCCCCTCTCAGAAGGCCGGATTGCAGAAGATGGCCTGCTGGAGTGCCCCTACCACGGCTGGGCCTTTAAGGGGGATGGCAGTTGCGATCGCATTCCCCAACAGGTGACCGGAAATACCGCCCACGAGTCTAAACGGGCCTGTGCCAAGGCTCTGCCTACGGCTGTACGCCAGGGGTTGTTGTTTGTCTTCCCTGGTCAGCCCGAAATCGCAGACCAGGTCAGCATCCCCATCATCGAAGCAATGGAAGAAACTCCCAAGGACTGGGTCTGTGTCAGCACCTTTCGGGATTTGCCCTACGATGCCCTTACCCTGTTAGAAAACGTGCTCGACTCCAGTCACGTCCCCTTTACCCACCACCGCAGCCTTGGTAAACGGGAAAATGCCGCCCCAGTAGAACTGGAAATCTTGACATCTGGCAAGCAGGGCTTTACGGGCCTGTGGCAAGAAGGCCCCCGTAAAGGCACCCTTGGCCAACAGACGACTCAGTTTATCGCTCCGGGTCTGATGTGGCATGATCTGACATCTAAACAATTTGGGCGCACCCTGACAGTCGTGTATGCGACCCCTACCCGCAAGGGCGAGTGTCGCTTGTTTGCCCGCTTTCCCTTCCGCTTCTCCTCCAAGTTACCGGCGGTTTTGATTAAACTCACCCCCCTCTGGTACTCCCACCTCAACCAGCACACCATCCTGGAAGACGACCAAGTCTTTCTACATTATCAGGAACGAACCCTGGAAGCGAAAGGCGGCACTGTCAATTATTCCAGGTCTTGTTTCTTACCCACCCGCGCTGATCGGTTTGTCTCTGCTCTACGCAAATGGGTGGATGATTTTGAGGCCGATCCCTTCCCAGGAAAAAGCTTCCCCCCTGCCCTGCCCACAGAACTTTTGCTCGATCGCTATCACTCTCACACCAAACAGTGCAGCAGTTGCCGCAAAGCCTTACGCCGAATACAGCAGCTCAAAAAAGGCGCGGCGATTACCGGTGTCTTGGCGCTGGCCAGCTACCCTCTCTTGTCTCTATGGGTGAGTTCTGTTGTCCTCGCCCTGGTGTCAACGGCGATCCCCCTATTGGCAGGAGCCCTCTGGCTGTGGTTAGGCACGATCGAACAGCGATTTTATCAAGGTCAGGAAATCCCTCCCCGGAATTTGCCGGATTGAATAGGTCTATTCGATCTCGACAAAAAACGAGCGGTTTCTGATTTCTGCGTTATCATCTTTGCCAGCTTATTGTTTGACAGAGGGTGATGAGACACTTGCTGGTTCATCAACGCTGGCCTGACCATCATCTTGCCTCTTGTCAAAATAATACGGATATACTATTGTCGGATATCATAGTTAAAGGGGGGAGAGCCGGTGGTATACGTTTCACAAAAGCAAGCTGTAACCGGTCAAATAGATGAGGCAGACTTTACAGCGTTTTTGGATCCTGCCTTGGTTCGATCAGCCCGGCAGATCTATATCACTTATTACGAAGTGCATCCGGGCTTGATGGAGCGCCCGATTGGGGTTGCCATTAACCGATTTACCCACCGGGGCAAGTTGATCTTTGCCGGTAAACCAATTTTGTTACCGCAAGAGTGTTTTATTCCGTTTAGTCAAATCGAGTTCGATCGCCCCTAGTTCCCCTGCCCTGGTAGTTAACCCAAGAAAACTTGCCTGGGTCTCTAGCCTGCATAATTCATATGGAATTGTGATACCCGCTTTCTCCATCATCACCTTCATCTTGGGAGCTGCCGTGGGTAGCTTTCTCAATGTCGTGGTCTACCGCCTGCCGGCAGGCCAATCCCCGGTCTATCCCCCCTCCCGCTGTCCTAAATGTCAGCATCGCCTGCGGCCCCATGAGAACGTGCCGGTTCTGGGCTGGCTCTGGCTTAAAGGGCGGTGCGCCCACTGCCGTCAGTCCATTTCCATGCGCTATCCCATTGTCGAGGCGGCTACGGGGCTGCTGTTTCTCCTGGTCTTCTGGCAATTTGGCTTTTCTGGATTGACGATCGCTGGGTGGCTTTTGTTGAGCTGGTTGTTGGCCCTCGCCCTGATCGACCTGGATACCCTGACGTTACCCAATTCCCTGACCCAATCTGGGTTGGTACTGGGTCTGGTATTTCAATTTTTACTGGGGGGAGTCAGCATTGGCTGGTTCGGGGGCGCGATCACCCAACTGGTCAGTGGCATTTTCGGAGCGGTATTGGGCCTCTGGTTAGTAGATACCATTATTTTGCTGGGTTCTCTGGCGCTGGGGCAAACCGCAATGGGCGGGGGGGATGCTAAGTTGGCTGCCATGATTGGGGCCTGGTTGGGCTGGAAGTTATTGCTCCTCACTGGCTTTTTGGCCTGCCTATTGGGGGCGATCGTGGGGGGAGTAGCAATGGCGTTGGGTCGCCTTTCCCGTCACCAACCCCTGCCTTTTGGGCCGTTTCTGGCTGCAGGGGCCGCGATCGCAGCTTTATGGGGGCAGGCGATGCTCTCGACCTACTGGCAGACTTTTTCCCCCTAGACTCAGGGGTTGAGCAAAACACTCTACCATTTTGGTAAAGACGACATACTATAAAAAAGTCGGCGTTGCTGAAAAGCAGTATGAATCGAAGCGAAGTTTCGAGCATACAGCCCTCTTTTCATACCCAAAATCGGCAACGCCAAAAGGTCACAGGGTTGATTGCAGATCTGGGCGGGGCTTTGCGCTTTGCAAGGTGAGTCATCTATGGTAAATTCTCGTGTCTTCATCGGTTCCCTTGCCTTTGGCATTAGTTTTGGAATTGGATTAATCACCAGTCAGAATGTCGGTAAGGCTACAGCGGCAGGGTTGATCACAGTTCCGGCCACACTGGTAGCAGTGGCAGTCGCCGATCGCAAAAATCTGCGTCATGCTGAAACCCGCATTGCCACCCTGAAACAACATATTTATGCCCTACAACAACGACGAGCCGCAGCCTATCAGGACTATGCGGCCCTGACGGCAGAAAAGGAGCAATTGTTGCTGGCCCCCCATGGCACCCCTATCCACGCCTTGCCTGCTCAGACGGAAGGGTGGTCGCGTCAGCAAAAGCGACTGAGTTGGGATCTGTCTGCTTCTGCATCCGCCAGCAGGCCGATACCAGCCTACAACTTGCCGACTGAGATTCGCGAGCTAGGGGCGGCATCGGGTGTCTCCTCCCCCTCTACTCAAGCGCAAGACCAATTGCAGCAAGAGATTGCCAGCCTGACTGCCCAAAAACAGCACCTGGAGACTAAAACCCGATCGCTGCAAACAGAGGTGATAGATCTGGAGCGCTGCCGGGTTGAGTTAGAGCAGTTTCTCTCCTATGCCGAAACAAAGAAGCGAGAGCTGGAGACGGAGTCCAATCCTGTCCAGATTGCCCTGAAGCAGTTGGAAAGTCAAATGGCAACGGTGCAAGCTGAACTGGCTCAGGTGGAAGCCGCGATCGCCCAGGGGCGCAGTGAACATCAGGCGTTAGAGCAGGCGATTGCCAAACTCAAGCATGAGCAAGATTTGCTGTCTAAAACCATTCAGCAGCGGCGCAATGAGAAAGACAGCCTGGAGAAAACCGTCAATCAGTATCGGGCGGAAAAAGACAGCCTGGAGAAGACCCTGACCCAGCGACGGACTGAATGCAGCCAGTTAGAAGCCCGTCTGGCTAAGCTGAAGCAGACGCCTCCTGAATCAGTAGAACCTGAGCCTAAGCCAGAGGCAAAACCCGATCGCCGCACTGAGTCTAAGTCTGGTACTCAACCCTCTTCTCCGGCGATGGCTGCAGCAGCGCAACCCGCAGATCAGGGAGCGCAGTCTGTTAAATCCTTACAACGACCAGCTCCTTCCCCCCAAAAAGTGGCCCCATCGGAGGCACCCCCAGCCAGTCAGGCTGCGCCCCTTAATGGCAGCCCTAACCTGCCGCAAGAATGGGAAGAATTAATGGTGCAGTTGCCGGATTATGAGTTTCAGGTTCTGAAGGCGATCGCTGAACAACATAACCCGGCACCGATTATCAAAAAGATTGCTGAAGATAATTTGACTATGCCAGAGGTTTTGTTGGAATCAATTAACGAACGAGCCCTTAACTTAATTGGCGACCTTATCATTGAGCCAGGAGCGACCATTAGTTCCACAATGATTGCCCGTGAATATTCAAAGGTCATCAAAAAACTGATCAAAACCTATGAATATTTGGCTAAATGATTGATGCGGACTGGAGTAGAGGATGGCTAGGACGATCGCCCAATTATGGAAACTGCCTTGGCAATCGCTGATTTTGTTTGGTCTGTGCCTGCTGTTGAGCCTCAGTTGCAGCCGTCAAAATCTGGATTCTTCTGATGCCGTTCTGGCAGCAGGGCGAGTCCGGTTGGGAACGACTGCCACCGTGAGTAGCCTTGATCCCGCCGATGCCTATGGCACCTTTGTGGGAACGCTGCTCTACAATCTGGGCGATCGACTGTATACCTACGAGTTGGGGCAAACCCGCTTACAACCCCAACTGGCCACAGCGATGCCAGCAGTCAGTGCCGATGGGCTGACTTACACAATTCCGTTGCGGCAGGGGGTCAAGTTCCATGATGGCACACCGTTTAACGCCGAAGCGATGGCCTTCTCCCTCAATCGTTTCATCCAAAATGGGGGGTCTCCTTCGTTTTTGCTGTCTAACTTGGTGAAATCGGTGCAGGCCAGCCAACCCTACGAGTTGACCATTACCCTGACTCAACCGTTTGCTGCTTTTCCTGCCCTCCTGGCCTTTTCTGGGCTTTGTGCGGTATCGCCCAACGCTTACGAGATTAAAGAGGGTGCCTTCCAGCCCGAAACCTTTGTCGGCACTGGCCCCTACAAACTGGCTCGATTTGGCTCTGATGTCATCCAATTAGCCCCCTTTACCGACTACTGGGGCAAGCAGCCCGCTAACCAGGGGGTTGATATTCAAATTTATTCCAGCCCAGCCAACCTGTTCAACGCTTTTCAGAGCGGGGCGATCGACCTGGCCTACCAAAGTCTGGCAACGGAGCAAATTAGCCGATTACAGGCTGACCAACCCCAGAGAGGCTGGCAGATTATTGAAAAGTCGGGCAGTGGCATTAATTACCTGACCCTTAATCTGCAATCTCCACCCTTAGATCAGCCCCTGGTACGGCAGGCGATCGCTGCCATGATGGATCGCCCCCTGCTGCAAGAACGGGTATTTCAGGGACAAGTTGATCCCCTTTATAGTTTGATCCCCTCTACCCTGGCGGAGCAAAAGCCTGTATTTAAGCAACGGTTTGGCGATCGCACCGTAGAGAAAGCTAAGATGCTATTAACTAAGGCTGGATATTCGGAAAAAAATCCCCTTAAGTTGGAGTTTTGGTATCGGTCAAACCTAATTAATGATCAGTTATCAGCGATCACTTTAAAAGCTTTGGTGAGAGAGCAATTGGGTGATTTGATGCAACTGAATTTACAAAGTGTAGAATCCACGACAGCTTATAAAAACCTAGATAAAGGGGTCTATCCCATCTTCTTGCTGGATTGGTCACCAGATTTTTTAGATGCGGATAATTACATTGAGCCGTTTATGCATTGCAGTAAAGGCTCTCCTGAAACTGGCTGCCAGGAAGGCTCCAGCGTTCTACAAGGCTCATTTTACTTCAGCGATCGGGCCAATCAACTGATTGCTCAAGCTCGCAAAGAACAAAACCCTGAAAAACGCAAACAGATTTATCACCAAATCCAGGATCTACTGGCTCAGGATGTGCCTTTTATTCCGTTATGGCAAAGCAAGGATTACTTATTTGCCCAAAAGTGGGTTCAGGGTGCCAGCTTAGAGGTTACCCAAAAAGTACCTTTTGCGCCCTTATCCACAAGGCGCTAATTAGACCTTTACCCAAATTGCCAATCCTCCTCCCCGGCCACGGGCTGCAATATAGCGATCGGTGACTTGAAAAAAAGCAAAGAAGGGCAGCTTCGCAATGGGTTGGTCTGTAAACTGCTGTTGCTGGCGAGGGCCACCTCTAACCTTGCCGTTGTAGAGCGAATAACCAAACAGGGAGACCTGCAAGTGAGTAAAGTCAAAGGCCAGTAGGTTCTTTTTGTTCAGGTAGCGGGCTGGGCCAGTAAAGCGAATCAGGAGTGGCCCTGCCTGAATTTGATTGCCAATACGGCCGATCGCGCCATCTTCCGTCTCATCTGATGCCGGGTAAAAGGAAATTTGGGCTGGCACAAAGGAGGGAACGTAGCGGCCTTTGCCGACATACTGCTCACCCTTTTGATGGGCCTGCCGAGACGCAAAAAAGTAAAGCCGCCAATCTCCCCAAAGGGCGCTGTAGGGATAGGTGTGATGCTGTTTTTTGGCTGCTTTTTCTGCCTGGATCAGTGCTTTTGTCAAATCGGCTGGGCTGGGACGCTGCTTTGCAGACGCAAAGGCCTCAGCGGCAGATTGTAATTGGGTAGCCCACTCTGGGGTAAGCAAACGTGAGGGGTCAATCGTTGTCATATTATGGTTGAGGCTTGATTGAAGTCGATAGGCCCTAGCCGTAACGAGTCACATCTCCCTGGCAGGTATGAGCCGGGCAGCACAAGGCCCGAAACCGGAGGCCCATAGATGAAAGCCCGATCGCAGAAATTCGCGGTCGGGCTTTAATTGTTTAACGAGTCAGGACTAGGAGATTAGTAATCAAAGTCACCGCCCAT
>JBJTUO010000297.1:0-11327 GCA_046080785.1 Leptolyngbyaceae cyanobacterium
GTAAGCTAGAAGATTGACGTAAGCAGCTTGATAATAGATTGCTGGCTCTGTGATAGTCCAAGACTCTTCAGAGAAATGCCCTAATAAGTTCCAACCACTGTTCCAATCTTTATAAGCTTTCTGAGGAGGTTCTCCAAAAGGAGGTGAAATCTGCTTAACTGAGTAATATTTATTAGGGCCGCCGGATAAAAAGCCAGGAGCTGGACCATATTTAGATTGAGCACCATCGTAAATACTGCCATCATGAAACCAATTATGAAAAACTTGCATGATACTTTTTTCCGCTCCCGTTTTACTTCCCTTTGTACCCATATTTGTCAAGTACACCCAAGATAAGGGGTTACGACCATGTAGATAATGTAAATATTCCTCTGCATTTTTTTCGTAAAATTGACTTTTCAGATCATCAATATTTAGAAACTTAGCAAACAAAAAAGTCATACCCCAATTTGCTTTTACAAAATTAGAACCCCAATGGTAGTCCCAAATTAAAGCGCGGTAGGGGTCTAAAGTAGTTTTGAGGTCAAGATTGCCACTAATTCTATTAATTGTTTCTTTTAGTGCAACTTTAATCTCAGCAATTTTTGTAGCATCTGTATCTTGAGTCAAGGCATAAGTAATATAGGCAAATTGTTGTTCCCAGGGGCGATCGTTACCACCCATTGGGTCAAACCAATTATCTTTCAACGGGACATAGTGTTTGTTGAAATAATTCTTGTATGTCAGTTTTCCTGTTGCCCGGTATAACTCAGACGCTGCCCAAAGACGAAGCATTTGGTCAGATCCTTCTAAACCAGCCTGGGATGCACAGCTTAACCTTTTTTTACTACCGTAATCACGACCATTTTCTGGTTTTTTATCAGGAGTTCGCTCCAGATAACCCCATGCTTTTTCTGAAGCAGAAATCAACCGATTCGAATAACCTGGATAAATCGTATCAAATTGCTTAAACATGCGTGAGGCATTTGCACTACCGACTATTAAACTGGCTGTTGCCCAGGTAGTTGGTTCTGAGTAATAGCGTCTTTCTCGATCTTCTTGAGGCATTCCTTGACGACATCCACCCTGGGGGCTGGCAACCCGGTTTGCGACTGAACCATCACCTAGTTGCATACGCAAAATCCAGTCCAGCTCCCACTTCATTTCATCCAAGATGTCAGGAACTCCATTGCCGCTCTCAGGAATGTTGTAATCATCGGAAAAAGCACTGGGATTGATTTCGTATGCGTTAATTAAATTCCAAAATACTTTAGGCGTAAAGGAAACGTATTTGTTCATATCCCCAGCATCGTGCCAGCCCCCGTGCACATCTTTAGGCCGAGAGTCAGTTGTATAGCGCAGAGCTGCTAAATCTTGATTACGCCCAATATGACAGGGTGGGTGAGTCCATTGACCACCGTATTTAACAGGAATTTCGGTACCACAGCGTTGATAGTAAAATGCCTTTACTGCCGTCTTAAGAACGTTGCTATAAACATCATT
The DNA here is from genome assembly GCA_046080785.1 of Leptolyngbyaceae cyanobacterium. Taxonomy (GTDB): domain Bacteria; phylum Cyanobacteriota; class Cyanobacteriia; order Leptolyngbyales; family Leptolyngbyaceae; genus JBJTUO01. The sequence continues at coordinate 1,483 of JBJTUO010000297.1, forward strand.
TCTGATATCAAATGGATAAGAGCGAACCTTATTTTTTGGATCGTAGATATAATAAATACCTTTGGTCTCAAAATCAGTAAAATCTCCCCACCAAACACGATCGCCAGATGATAGGTCGACTTCTCCCTCCTTCCAAGACAATATCAAACCTGTGTAGACAGTCTGATCGGTATCTTCGCGACGAATTTCAAACTTTGACCCCGGTTGATAGGTAAGATTAGAGTTTTTCCCTATAACTGGATCGGCAAAAATAGCAACTTTAACATCCTTAGGTCGCCACCCGAACTGGTCGACAATTATTTGTTCTGTTGGAACATTATTTTGAGCAATTAGGCGTGCCGTCAAAATAGACGATACCAACAAAACAAAAGAGATTAGTACTATCAGTCTTGCCCAACCCACCCTCTTAAAAGGACGGAGTAAGACGATGTTTAACTTTTTAAAGAATTCGTTAAAGAAATTAATTTTTAATTCATACTTCGGCATAGACAAATTGAAAATCAAAAGATTTTCTACTCTAGAACTTCAACATGACAAACTTGCTTTTTATACAGAAAAATAACTGTTCCCCATAAAAGAATAGCTCTGAAAGATCCTGAAATTATCGTTGATAAAGCAGCTCCCTTCCAGGAATAAATGGGGATAAGGTACCAATTTAACAGGAATGTAACAATAATAACTAAAAGATTAATAATAGTACGAATTCTTTGATGTCCCGAACCTGCCAAAATATCAGCAACTATCCATTGCAAGCTCAGGATTAAAATCATAGGTGATAACCACATTAAAACTTGAACTGATCCTGCGTATTGATCACCTAATAAGCGTGGGATAATCGGCCCTAGAAAGACTAAAGCAACTAAGCTAATAATTCCGTAGAGCAATGTAATTAGAATGATACGTTGTGCAAAACGAAACGTACCCCTAATACCAGATGCACCTTCTTCAAAAAATTTAGGATAAAGAACTCCAGTAATTGTATGAACAGGTAGGCTCGCCATATCTAAAAAGCGCCAAGCTGCAGAATACAAACCCGTTGCTTCTAATGTTGATAGACTAGCCATCATAGTCTTGTCAAGACTGCCATTAATAGATTCGGCTGAACCTCCAATTGCAAAATAAATCCCTTGGGAAATATAGTCTCTAACATAATGGATGTTTATTTGAGGTAATCCTACAATTTTAATAACGGTGGACATATCAAACATAATAAGTCCTAATAGAGTCGCTATAAAATAAAAAATTGTCCATGTTTGCATATCATGAACGGGCTGCGCAAATACAAAAATAATCGCAGCTAAAAATTTTATAACCATACCAATTAACATATTTTGACTGGCTCTCTTGTACTGATATAGAGCATATAAAGTCGAATTAATACAATCACTTATACAGAATAATAAAATTTCAGTCGAAAACATGAGGATCAGCGACAAAGGCGTGATACTACTCGGTAAAATTTTATAGGAAATAATAAATAATACAATACTTAAGCTAGTACTGGAAGCAAGGGTTATAAACAGAGCAGTTCCTAGAGCCTGTTTAGCATTAGAACTATCTCTTGATATATCTCTGATAGCCATTGATGAACTACCTAGATGTCCAAGCGGAAATGCCATCGTTGTCAAACTCGCAACAGCTAAAAATTTTCCAAGTTCTTCTGTTCCTAGTGAGCGAGCTAGTAAAACAAAATATCCAAACTGAACCCCTATACTTACAATCCTACTTGACAGTGCCCATGTACTACCGACGACAAGTGGATTCTTTTTAATGCGGGCAAAATGAAGTGTAATTTTTGATAAATATTTCAAACTAAATCTCCAGTAGATGATTACTCTTTTGATGGATGATATACCTAAATTTAATATCTTTGAAAATCAAAAAAACATCTTTGATTTCAAAAAGGGATTGTAACTTAAGACGGGAAAGATTTATCACCAAGAACGGCTGAAGCCGTTGTGGAATAGAGTCCTTTCCCCGTAAGACTTCCCGCCTTAAAATATACCCCTCCAAAAATTTATAAAAAACAAATACGGAAAGAAATTTTATCGGCAATAACCCCCATCAAACTATGATATTACACTCTATCCTGAAACAGGATGAGTGACATTGAGGTTTTGATTATCATTTTTTGCCTGAACATAAAATTTGGATACACCGGTAAATGTTGCTGTATAAAGAAGCCATACATAGCCCCCGATTAGATTGCCATCAGCCATCGTAGCTATGAGAATAAATGTAAGAACTAATAATGGTAAAAAAACTTCACTGCTTGAGGTTTCATGTATTAGGTGTACAGAACGAAATAGATTTAAAGTAAACCCAATCAAATACACCAACAATCCCATAAAACCTAAACTTAACAGTAAGTCTAACCAGGCATTATGGGAATAGGGTACATCCCATTCTGTTATGCCCATAACATACCCAGCTGGGCCACTTGCTCCACTCCTCCAGACTGCATCTAATCCGTACCCTAGCCATGGCTTTTGCTGTATCATCCTCCATACAGCGGCCCATATATCTGTACGACCTGTCAACGTAGGATCCTTGCCTACAAAACGGAGTAAGTCTTCTGCATTTTGGAGGTAAACAATATACAAAAGGGAGATTGATGCAGTTAAACCTACTAAACCGAATAGCATATTTACATAATTCAATCGGAAAATTTTATAAATGGGATAGCTAGCGAGTAGAACTATAGCGGTGAGTGCTGCTCCCGTTGAGCGATTCATTATCAGACTTAATGCTGTAACGGCCAACAAGGTGTAAATAAGCCACTTCTTACTTAAGTTCATATCTGCCCAAATAAGAAGTAGAGGAATACCGAAAGCCAGTAGCCTGCCTAATGTATTCTTGTGAGTTGTAATCCCTCTCCAAGCACCTGTATGTAAGCCTCCCATGATTCCATAATGAGGTAAGGCAATAATAAAAAATAAACTGGATGCAAGAATAATGAAGTACGAAATCCCAAAAAGTTTAACCTGTTCTCTTAGTGAGTAATTAGTTCCGACGTAAATACCAAACAGAGATATACCTAACAGATTTACAGAGGAATTTAGGGTGATTTCAGGCGCAAATGACCATAGAATTGAAGCAAACGCAATCAAGACAACCGGATAAATAAATTGACTCTTTGTCAGATAAAATAAAGTTTTTTTCCAACGGAAAATCAAAAAACAAGTGGCCCAAAAATAAGTAAATAGATTTATAAATACATTTAAGGAAAGGTTAAGACGAGCATAATCAACAAATCTTCCATCTCCTTCACTGGCTCCCCCACTTACAATAAGGGCAAGCCAATCGGTAGAATAATGGACAATAGCTAGAATAACAACAAGACGTTCGATAGTTTTTAACATCTGACCTCGTAATTTGTAGGCCTGCAACTTATAGGCCTGTAACTTACAGGCCAGGTCTAATAATTTTAGTTTGAATAATTGTGCAAAGAGACTTTATTTTTGAAGCCCGTAGTTTAAGTGAAATAAGACTCCCTGAAAAGTCTTTCTTACAGGTGCTATTCCTAGAATAAGAGCAGACAAAGTTTAATTACAACATTCCTTCTCTAGTTCAACATTTTCCTTAAGTTTATTGCATTGTTACAAGAAATTACTGTAAAGTAAGTGTAAATTTTTCGTGTTCTTCATGAAAATTTGTCAAAAAGCCGTCAAATAGTTTATACGTATACTTATTAAGTAGCGTTCAATCAAGGTTGGTGAGCGATACCCGCCATATTAGCGCATTGCTTACAATGAATTGGTATTTCTGTTCTAAAAATGTTGAAATATGTTTTGTGGTTAAGGTCAAGGCTTTTGGTACGGGATGCAGGTAAGTATCTTTGGTTTCACAGTGACGCCGGGAAATAATGAATCATCTGTGTGAATGATCTGTGAGTCTTAGACTTTCAATTAAAATGATACGGGTTATCAATAGTACATTAAACCTCTAAATTATGTTGGTTTATCAGATATTTTTTTCATTAATCAATTTGATGCTTTGGTTGATTACTACTTGTGTTTTAGTTTTAATTCTTGTTTTACTTCTTGAATGTTGCGCTGCACTTCTTTTGAGAACAGGAGCTTACCCGGTACAGGGTTTAGCCAGACCTAAGGTTGGGGTCTTAGTTCCAGCTCACAATGAAGCCTTAGGGATCAAGGCTACCTTAGATACATTATTCCCCCAATTAACTGAACAGGATCAACTGGTAGTAATTGCCGATAACTGCGATGATGAAACGGCTAGTATCGCCCGTTCTGCAGGAGCTACGGTGATCGAACGTCATGACACAGATCGTCGAGGAAAAGGCTATGCCTTAGATTATGGCTTGAAAACCCTGGCTTCAAATCCACCAGAGGTTGTTATTGTTGTTGATGCCGACTGTATCGTTTATCCAGGCACCATTGAACAGATTGCCAGTCTAGCTGCTACTACCGGACAACCTGTCCAGTCTGCTTATGTTTTAGATTTACCAGCCCAGTCAAGTCCAAAAGATGCTATTTCAGCCCTGGCATTCCTGGTGAAAAATCTGGTTCGTCCTAGGGGGTTAGCTCATCTGGGCTGGCCTTGCCTCCTGACGGGCACTGGTATGGCCTTCCCCTGGTCCATCCTCTGTCAAATTTCGCTGGCCAGTGGTAACCTTGTAGAAGATATGCAACTTGCGATTGACCTAGCTATTACTGGTTATCCGACACTCTTTTGTCCAGAGGGCCAAGTAACTGGAGTTCTGCCCAAGCAGCTACAAGCTGCTGCAAGTCAAAGGACTCGATGGGAACATGGTCATCTTAAAACTTTGAAGACGCAGGTACCTCGCTTACTGAGAGCGTCAATTCAGCAGAGACGGTTTGATTTACTGGTCTTAGCTCTAGATCTGGCCATACCTCCTCTCTCATTTCTGGTCATGTTATGGCTGGGGATGTTCATCATTGCGCTTGTTGCAGCAGGCTTAGGAGTCGCGAGTGCCCCTCTTACCTTGCTGATACTTGAAGGATGTTTCCTGGCTGGCGCGATCTTGCTTGCGTGGGTTGCTTTTGGTCGATCTCGAGTTCCGATACAGGCGCTGTTGGCAATTCCTTTTTATATTCTTTGGAAAATTCCCCTCTACTTCGCATTTTTTGTTCGTCCTCAGACCGAATGGGTTCGCACAGAGAGGGATGAAGAAAAATGTGCTCCCAAGCTGGGAGCGTAGTCCGCAGTTTCCACCTGTAATTGGCTTTCCATGGGCCTCTTAGGATATAGAAGGAAAAGCTTTATACTAGCTTTGATCAATTTCCTCTGAAATTCATTCAGGCTTTATGCATGAATGCAGGTTACCACCTGAGTTAGCCCATATAATAGCAGAGACTAGCTTTTTAAGCGTAGTAGTTAATTTAAAAGGCTGCTTTAAGATCTGGTGAAGCCCTTATCAATGATGACTTTTAGCTATTTCCCCGATTTCTGCTAAAATTTCTGATTGGTAAGGTTTCCAGGATGTTTTTCAAGTATGCTCTTAAGATTATTGTCAATTCAAAGGCTTCCAGGATACTTCTTAAGCACGCTCTAACTAACGAATTTATTGATATATCCTCTTATTTTTATTGAAATATCTGTATGGAAACAAGACGCTCACCCGAAGAAATTGATCTTCAGCAATACTGGATGGCATTAAAGCGCCGCTGGCCAGTTCTTGTTGCTGCGGTTGCAACCTTTACAGGTCTGGGAACGTTCGCTGCAGTGATGCAGCGTCCATCCTACGAAGCATCTGGGAGTTTGCTCATTCAATCGAATCGTGTACTTGCTCTTGCGGGGATTGGTGAGCGAGCGGGGGGCGGCGGCGGTGGCCTTGGTTTTGGTCAACTGCAGTCTATCGGTCGAGGCGGTGATCCAATGGCGACCCAGGCTGCTATTGTTCAGTCCAGGCCCCTGTTAGAAAAGGTCATCACTCAGCTACAACTTAGGGATGAGGCAGGTCAAACGCTGACTCCAGGAGATCTTAAACTTGAAGTTAGGCCTACAACAGGGACAGATATTCTACAAGTTTCTTACCTGTTTAATGACCCTCAGGTGGCAGCAGCAGTTGTCAATGAAGTGATGAAAGCCTACGTAACTGAGAATTTACTGATGAATCGGGCTGAATCATCAGCGGCCAGCAAATTTGTAAAAAATCAGTTACCAAAAGCTGAGGCTGAATTAGAACAGGCTGCGGAGGCATTGCGTCAATTTAAGGCTCGTAATCAGGTGGTGGATTTAGATAGAGAGTCGGCAGCAGCTGTTACCAACCTCAGTAATCTAAATGAACAACTCAATGATACACAGGCTAGGTTAGCGGATGTCTCTGCTCAGCAGGCTGCTCTACGTCAACAGTTGAAAAACTCGGTTACGCAAGCAGTTGATGTTGCTTCCTTAAGCGAAGCTCCTGGTGTACAAGAAGCACTAGTTGAATTACAGAGAATACAAGCCCGATTGGCATCCGAACGGACTCGATATACTACCAATCATCCATCCATCGTGACGCTGGAAAAGCAAGAATCAGCTTTAAATACCCTATTACAGGATCGTGTCAGTCAAATTCTGGGATCCCAATCTCAACTGTCTCCCGGTGCGATTCAAATGGGGCCACTGAAACGAACGATCACACAAAACTTTGCTGAAGCCGAGGTTCAACGACTGGGTTTACAGAATCGGCTGTCAGCTTTATCTCAACTGTGGTCTGCCTATAAGCGACGGGCAGATGTGCTGCCTAATTTAGAACGACAACAAGAATCTCTACAGCAGCGACTGGCGAGTGCCAGAAGGAATTACGAAACACTGCTGACCCGATTACAGGATCTTGAAGTTATTGAAAATCAGAACGTTGGCAATGCCCGGATTATTCAACCTGCTACTGTTCCTGAAAAACCTACCGGCTGGTTGCACAAGTTCTACCCTATTGGGGGGGCATTAGCTGGTTTACTATTGGGCACGCTAGCAGCATTCTTGATAGATGCTATTGATCGATCAATTAAAAGCATTAAGGAAGCTCAAGCACTGTTTGGCTATACAACGTTGGGGATGATTCCAAGGTTTGGCCTTAGTGGTGCCTTGAGCAGACAAAGTCAGTTATTAGAAGGGGTATCACCGCGTGTTATTGTCACGACAGCCCCCCGGACTGTGATTCATGAAGCCTACCAAATGCTGCAGGCCAATCTAAAATTCGTCAGTTTGGATAAAAAAGTAAAAACCCTTGTGGTAACTAGTTCGGTACCACAAGAGGGCAAATCCGAAGTTACAGCCAATCTGGCCGCCACGATTGCTCAGACTGGTCGTCGGGTTTTACTGGTGGATGCGGATATGCGTTCCCCTTCTCAGCATCACCTGTGGGGACTGACAAATTTGGTCGGGTTGAGCAACATGGTGGTCGGCCAGGAAGACGTTCACGCGGCTGTGCAGCCAGTAACCGATCACTTATCAGTACTAACCGCTGGAGTGATTCCGCCTAATCCAATGGCTTTGATTGATTCTGAAAGTATGGCAGCATTCATTCAATCGTTGGCTCAGGGGTATGACTATGTTCTATTTGATACGCCCCCGTTAGTTGGGGCTGCTGATGCGGCTGTTCTAGGAAAATTAACGGATGGGGTTCTGTTAGTAGTGCGGCCCGGTCTGGTGGATTCAGCCAGTGCGGGAACTGCTAAAACTCTTTTAGAACGATCGGATCCCAATATTCTGGGGATTATTGCTAATGCCGTGGATGTAAAGCGGGAACCAGAGCCGTACTTTTCCTACACAGCTCCCCGCGTCGACTCTCAGACTGAAGCAATGAGTCAGGCGAAAGTTTGATTTTTCAGTTTGGCTAAACCCATTGTCTGGCCCCAAATTTAGTATGCAAGCTAGTTAATTAGAATTTCATGATCTATATGTTTGATCGTTCCAGATTTCATATTGTTTTAGCTTTATATCAACGATTATCCTTCAAAGTATTGCTTACAGCTGCTTGCTGTGTAGCCTGTCCTACGGTTGTACTGTCTCAACCCTTAGTCGCACCGTTGACGACTGAGTCAGCGCAGACTAGTTCGGTTAAAGTTGGTCAGGCCAATGGCAGTGGAACATCTGCTGCTGTAATTGATACCTCTTATTTACTCGGGCCCGGAGATCAAATTTCCTTATCGGTAGTGGGATATGACGACTTTACGAATTTACCGCCCACTGGCCCTGCTGGTACCCCGACTCGGTTGGTTCAGGATATTTTGCCAGATGGAACCATCTCTATTCCTCTAGTAGGCTCTGTTCGGGCTGCAGGACAAACACTTAATTCGCTGACACAAGAAATAACGACAAAACTCAAAATTTACCTAGTAAGCCCTGTGGTCAGCCTGAGTCTAGTTAATTTAAGGCCTGTCCGGGTCATCGTGAGTGGCCAGGTTGAACGTCCGGGCCCCATCCAACTGGCTAACTTAAGTAATACACGGGATCGTGCCGAAACGACAACAGCTCCAACCTTAACATCAGCGATCGCGACTGCTGGAGGTGTTAGTCGTGAAGCAGATTTGAGGCGTGTGACACTGAAACGGATTTTGCCTGGTGGAAAAACTGAGACCGTAAACTTCAATCTCTGGGAGATGATTGCCCTTGAAACTGGCCCTCAGGATCCAGTGATTTTGCGAGATGGGGATGCCATCTTTGTCCCCAAACTTGAAGTTGGTAACCCGGTTGATAGCCGATTGATCTCAAGATCAAGTCTTGCGCCCGCAACTGTTCGAGTGCGGGTAGTTGGAGAAGTGAAAACACCTGGAATTATCGCAGTGCGGCCAGATAGCTCGATTTCTAGTGCGATCGCAGCAGCTGGTGGGCCTACAGTTGATGCTAAATTGAGTAACACAGAATTTGTGCGGATGAATGAAAATGGCAAAATAGAAGTTAAGAAAATCAATCTTCATGGTCTATCTGACAATATTCAGATCCAGGAAGGGGATGTCATTTTTGTACCCAGAACAACTTTTGCGTCTGTTCTTGATTATTTGGGGAGGTTAGCAGCTCCTATAGGGACAGTAGGTGTGTTTAGGGCTATATTTCCTTAGGAATTTTTCCATAGCTATCTCCAGATATAGCGGTTCTCGATCTAGTACGGTACACTTTCAACCCTGAAACCCTTGCCAGCCAGGGAGCTGTTGTACTTTATCTGTTTGGAAACCGCTATAGCCCTCTTCAACCACTTTCGAGGTGGAGAACCCTGAAACTTATGCTAGACAGCATTTTTGGCAAAATCCTCCTGGTTATGTGAATGTATTAGGAAATCAAGGGTACGGTTCATACAAGAGTTTTCGCGGTTTGGTTCAATTTTTCCTCACCCAGAGTGACAAATGAGGGGTAAGGTTCAGTCCGAAACTTTTCAAGCTCTCATTCCGCCCTTTCGATTAGCACAAAGGTTGTTCCCAGACGATGGGTGGAGTGAGTGGACTGTACTCCCTTGTTTCAACTATAGCCATAGCCATGTACAGTGTGATGGAGGCGAGTCAGAACGCCTACCTAGGTTCGTCATTTGACCGAGCACCCCTGTCCTAATAAGTGTTTTGAGCCAAAATTATAATTCATTGAATCAAGTCGGGTATAGCCGACAAGGTCAAGGCATATGTGTCAGCCACAACGGTCTTGGCACATGCTCTGACATCCTCCTGACACTGATGCTACGCATACAGTGCGGGGTTCCTGAACTGCTGCCGCCCTTTCGAGTTACCTCTACTTAGGTCTTACCCCTGTGTGCCAACATGAATGAGACACCGACCCTACCCCAAATTACTGTCTAAGGTGAGGTGAATTACTCATGGTTATGCCTTCAACAAATCCCACTGTCAATTCCCCGGCTAATTCTAGCGCTGCCAATCCCCCTGTTG
>JBJTUO010000298.1:0-2640 GCA_046080785.1 Leptolyngbyaceae cyanobacterium
TGTATTAAAGTTTTCTTGTACTTTAGTGGTAATGTACTACTAGGTCTGGAGTCGATACAGAATCCTGGTAATTCATGATTCCGCAACGGTTAACCCTGAAAAACTTTCTCAGCTATCGAGAAGCAACCTTAGATTTTCGAGGGCTCCATACTGCGTGCATTTGCGGGGCCAATGGGGCGGGTAAGTCTTCTTTGCTAGAGGCGATCGCCTGGGCGATCTGGGGAGAAAGTCGAGCCGCCTCTGAAGAAGATGTAATTTACTTAGGAGCCAGTGAAGTTTTAGTTGATTTTATCTTTATTTACAATCAGCAACTTTTTCGCATTATTCGGAGCCGCTATCGAGGGCAAGCAACAACCCTAGAGTTTCAAGTTGCCAGTGTCAGCGGTGAAGCATGGCTGACTGGCAATTTAGATTTTGCTGCCCTCCCGTTTCGCCCTCTCACCCTTAAAGGGGTACGGAGCACTCAACAACTGATTCAAACCTATCTCAAGTTAGATTACGATACCTTTATTAACTCAGCTTATTTACGGCAGGGGCGGGCCGATGAGTTTATGCTAAAGCGCCCCGGTGAGCGCAAGCAGATTTTAGCCGATCTGCTCAAACTAGAACACTACGATGCTCTGGCAGAGCAAGCTAAAGATCGATCGCGTCAGATTAAGGGCCAGATCGATTTATTAGAGCAACAACGGCTTACCCTGCAAACTCAATTACAGCAACAGACGACCCTGACCCAAGAGCAGACTGATCTAGAGTTAAAGCTGGCGGCCCTGAAGCAGCAACAAGCCACTACCCAGGCGCAGCTCAAAACAATCCAGGCGGCCCAGCAACAGCGCCAAACCTGGCAACAACAGGTGATCTGGGCACAGCAGCAGTTAGAGGCAGGTCAGCAAGACTGCGATCGCTTATTCCAGGAGTTAGAAACCAGACAACAACAACAGCAAGAACTGGCAGCCTTAATCCAGCAAGAAATTACAATTACTGCCAATTATCAACATTTCCAGGCGCTACAGGAGCAAGAAGAACTCCTGGCCTCCCGGTTACCGTTGTATCAGCAACTTCAAACTCAACGTCAACAATTGCAGCAGCAGCAGAGCAATAAACTCGCAGAGTTAGAGCGTCAAATTCAACAAGTGCAAGCACAAATCGATGTTTTACAGCAGCAGCAGCAAGACATCCACCAGACCCTGAGCAAACAAAGTGAAATTGAAAAAGGTTTACATCAATTACAGCAAGCGCGTGCCCGTCTGCTTCACCTTGATCAAGTGCAGACCCAAGTTACCCCTCTATTGCGTCGTCAGCAACAGTTGCAAACAAGCATTGATCGCACAGCGGCTCGTCTAGGGGCTCGTTTAGATGAGTTGCATCATTCCACAGCGCAGCTAGAGCGCCAGCATAAGGTACCGCAACTGCAAGAGACCGTAATGGCAATCAGCGATCGCCTGACCAGGCTGGAAGAGCGTAAGCGTTATCAGCAGCAGGTGTTAGAGAAGGGGCTGGAGCGACGCGGCTTTATGGAGCAACTCCAGGCGGAGCAGCGCACCTGTGAACAACAAATTGCAGCAGTCGAGCAAAAACTCCAGCTCTTACAGCAAAGCAGCGCCGGTCATACCTCCTATCCGCCCTGCCCTCTCTGCGATCGCCCGCTAGATGAACAGCACTGGCAGTTGGTGGTTGATCGCCATCAGACTCAGCAGCAAGCACTAGTCGATCAAATCTGGACAATTCGGGAACAGCTCGCCACCTCTGAGCGAGAAGTGCAGATATTACGGCAAGAATATCGAACCCTGGAACAGGAATTGGATCAGTACAGCCATGTCTTAGAACGACGGGGACAACTGCAGGAACAACTGCAAACCCAACTGGAAGGGCAGGTTGCCCTTCAACAGTTAACCACTGCAGTCGCAGAATTGGAACAAACACTACAGACTGGTGACTACGCTGTGGATGAACGGGAAGAACTGCGATTGCTCGATCAACGGCTACAGTCGTTCCACTACGATGAAAAGGATCACGCCCTGGCCAGGGGAGAGGTCGATCGCTGGCGTTGGGCTGAGATCCGACAGGCTGAGCTGCGGCAGGCCCACAAGCGGCAGGTTTATTTCAATCAACAACTCCCCAAACTTGAAGCCGACCTAGCCACCCTAAACCAACAAAAAGACCAGGTCCAACAGGCAACCGCCTATCATTTGGCCCAGTACGACCACCAGCTTTCAGTAACGGGATACGACCTGGATCGCCACACAGCCTTACGGGCAGGGCTGCGGCAGGCCCATAACTGGCAGGTACAGTATCAGGAGTTGTGTCGTGCCAAACAGCATTACCCCGCCGTTCAGCAGCAGGTTGAAACCCTAAAACAGCGGCTACATACTCAACAGCAGACTTTACAGGCCATCACCCTTGAGCATGAGCAACTTAGCCAGTATCTGGCTGAAACCCCCGATCGCCAGCAAGAAATTACTGCCCTAGAGCAACACTTACACCAACAGCACGCCCAGCGGGATGACTACTTAGCCTATCTGGGGCGACTACAGCAACAACACCAGCAGTTAGAAGCGCTTACCCAGCAGCAGCAAACCCTGGAGCACCAGGTACAAACTGCCCAGCGCCAATATCGGGTTTACCAGGAGGTGGCTCAGGCAT